>CAZKXM010000001.1:0-60762 GCA_964556785.1 uncultured Bacteroides sp.
CCCCCTTCGGCTCGATGGAGCGCTTCGTGGCCGTGCTTCTTGAGCACACCGCCGGTCGCTTCCCCCTGTGGCTCGCCCCCGATCAGGCCGTGGTGCTTCCCATCAGCGAGAAGTTTAACGATTATGCCTTTGAGGTTGCCAAACAGCTCAATGCAGCCGATGTGCGCACCATTGTCGACGACCGTAACGAAAAAATCGGCAAGAAAATCCGCGACAACGAGCTGCGCCGCATCCCCTATCTGCTCATCGTCGGTGAAAAAGAAAAGGAAAACGGCGAAGTTTCTGTAAGAAAACAGGGCGAAGGTGATAAAGGTTCCGTAAAAATTGCTACCTTTGCCGAAAATTTGGCTCAGGAAGTCAACGAAATGATCAATCAAAACTAACAGTCCACTGAATGGAGAAAAAGCCCTTTAATCCCGGTTTGCGCCGTCCGAATCCCGCCGGACCCGGTCGCCGCGGCCCGCAACGTGGCGCTCAGGGGCGCAACAACGCCCGTGATCCCTACGCTACAAACGAACACATCCGAGCCCGCGAGGTGCGCCTCGTCGGCGACAATGTGACCCCGGGAATTTACCCCATTCAGGAAGCGCTCAAAATGGCCGAAGAACAGGAGCTCGATCTGATCGAGATCTCTCCCACCGCCGAGCCTCCCGTCTGCAAGATTCTGGACTACAGCAAGTTTCTCTACCAGCAGAAAAAGCGTCAGAAAGAGCAGAAAGCCAAGGCAACAAAGGTTGTGGTGAAAGAAATCAGGTTCGGACCCCAGACCGACGACCATGACTATGCCTTCAAGCTCAAACACGCCATCGGCTTCCTGCAGGAAGGAGCCAAGGTGAAGAGCTACGTGTTCTTCAAAGGCCGCTCAATCCTCTTCAAGGAGCAGGGCGAGGTGCTGTTGCTCCGTTTTGCCCAGGACCTCGAGGAGTATGGCAAAGTTGAACAGATGCCCGTGCTCGAAGGCAAGCGCATGACAATCATGATCACGCCTAAAAAGAAAGCCTGAAACGAATCAGAACAAAAATGGCCGCTACCGCGTGACGGCTGCGACCAATCTCGAATTACAATATTATAACATTAACAAAATGCCTAAGATTAAGACTAATTCCGGTGCCAAAAAGAGGTTCGCCCTTACCGGATCAGGAAAGATCAAGAGAAAACACGCTTACCACAGCCACATTCTCACCAAGAAGACCAAGAAGCAGAAACGCAATCTTGACCACTTCACCATCGTGGACAAGACCAACGTGTGCGCCGTGAAGGAACTGCTCGGACTCAAGTCGTAAATCTCGCGACCCTCAAGTCTGACGAATCCACCCACACTTGATTTTCTCAACATTTTAATTCGAAACAACAAATTTCTAACCGGGTGAACAGCCCCAAGAGCACGATCACAGTTGCCGCTGCCACCCACAACCATCAACTAAAATGCCAAGATCAGTCAACCACGTGGCCTCACGTGCCCGCCGTAAGAAAATCCTGAAGCTCACCCGCGGTTACTTCGGTTGCCGTCGCAATGTCTGGACCGTAGCCAAGAACACCTGGGAAAAGGGTCTTACCTACGCCTACCGCGACCGCAAGGACAAGAAGCGCAACTTCCGCGCACTCTGGATTCAGCGCATCAATGCCGCTGCCCGCATGGAGGATCTCTCTTACAGCAAGCTCATGGGCCTCATCCACAAGAGCGGAATCGAGATCAACCGCAAAGTGCTTGCCGACCTCGCCCTGAACAATCCCGCCGCCTTCAAGGCAATCGTGGACAAGGTGAAGAACGCCTGACAATCATAAGCGCCCGCGCGGCGCCGACACACACACATTAAGCAACCCCATGCTCTTTCCTGAGCATGGGGTTCGCTCATTTTTATTACCTTTGTACGTAACGATGTCAACATTTGTTCGCTTCCCGGTGTCACAAATGCCGAAATTCTGCGTCTTACGTATATATAACCTTTCTTTCACATGATGCTCCGACCGATCCTTTCAACAGCCGTCGTCCTGACACTCCTCCCGGTTTTTTCCCAGTCGCGCCCTGACAGCACACCGGAAGTTTCTGACTCCTTAGAATCACGGCTGCTCAATGAAGTTGTGGTTGAGGGGCGCACCCAGCGGGTGGTGAAGAACGGGGTTGAGTATATCCCGGCAAAGAAAACCAAGCGCATTTCGCTTGATGCCACGAGCCTGCTGCTGAACATGCAGATTCCGCAACTCAACATAGCTCCCGGCTCAACTGCCGTGAAGACCTTTACCGGCAAGGATGTGGCGCTGTTCATTGATTATGTACCCGCCACCGCGCAGGAGCTGAGCGGTTTGCGCCCGGAGGATGTGATCCGGATCGAGGTGCTCAACTATCCCGACGATCCGCGCTTCAATAATGCCCAGCATGTTGTCAACTTCATCATGCAGCACTATGAATGGGGCGGCTACACCAAGCTCGGGCTCAACGGACACACACTCTCAAGCGATCAGATCAGCGGCAATCTGTTTTCACGCTTCGTCTACAAGAAACTGACCCTTGACGCCTACGCTTCGTCAGGCTGGAGTCGAGCCGACAGGATGCCGACAACGGGCCTAACCACTTTCCGCGATGTCGATTTCCAAGGCGCTCACTACGATGAAATCACCCGCAGCCAGACAATTGACGATTATCTGTCGCGCGACAATTCGCAATACGCATCGCTCACAGCCAACTATCGCTCTGAGAAGGTCTTCATTCAGCACCAGCTCGGTTTCGGCCGGACAGCCAGCCCTTTGAAGCGCCAGGCATCGGCGGTGAGCCTGTCGGTGCCCGGATTTGAAGGCTCGAATACGGTCGATGTCAGCTCGATGCAAACGCTTTATCCCTCGGCCCGCGGCTACTATTTCCTTGAGCTGCCGCGGGGCAATTCACTGGCGGCATCATGGAACTTTACTTACGGCTCCACCACCAACAATTCATTCTATCAGCTCGCCGATCTGTCACCGATCGTCAACAACAACAAAGAGAAGGTGTACTCTCCAGTAGCATCGCTGCAATGGTCGAAGAAATTCAGCCACAACAACGCTTTCACGGTCAGCGCCATGACCTACAACACCATCTACGACACCCGGTATTTCGGATCGGCCAACACCCGTCAGAAGCTGTTGTCGTCAGAGACCATGCTCTTTCTTGTCTACACTCAGAGCTGGGACAAACTGAGCCTCTATTCGCGCGTGGGTTCATCATACGTTGTAGGGCGCGTTAACGGTGTAAACACCCTCGAGGAATGGAATCCGAGGCTCGGGTTTCAGCTCGAATACGGCATCAGCGACAAACATTCGGCCAGCATCGAGGGATGGTGGGGCAATTCCCACCCGCAGGCATCGACGGCCAACGATGCCCTCGTGCAGTCAAATGAACTGCTCTGGCTGCAGGGTAACCCCGACCTGCGAAACACCCTGTTTGCCTCCGCCACAGCGTCTTACACCTATATTCCGGCAAATATCCTTTCGCTCACCACCGCCCTTGAATATGAAGGGAACCCGCACAAACAGGCCTACCGGTTCTTCACGCTCGCCGGCTACGACGGACTCGTGCGCCAGTCGGTCAACAGCGGCGACGCACACTCCTATTCAGCATGGGTGTCAGCCAACCTGAGGCTGCTTGACAACACGCTCAACATCCATGTCAACGGCCAGGCCGGGCGCGTTGTCCTCACCGGGCTCGACGCGCAGTCAATGAACCTGCTCACAGGTACCATCCAGGCGCAGTATGCCCGAAACAATTGGTCGGCCATGCTCTTTTATCAGGCCCCGCAAAAGCAGCTCGGCGCATGGAGCAACGGCACTCAAGTCAGATTCAAGAGCACCTACGGACTGACCGCCAACTATGCCGTCGGCGACTTCAAGGCCAGCCTGCAATTCCGCAACTGGTTTAACCGCAACGGCTTTGCCGACGTCTGCTTCCATTCGCCGCGGTATGCCGACGTGACCCGTCTTTGGAACGACGCCCTCTCTCGGCAGCTCTCCCTGACCCTCACCTACACCTTCAACTATGGCAAGAAAGTGTCGCGCCAAAACGAAACCCAGTCCGGCAGCAGCGTAGACTCCGCCATCCTGAAATAACCCCCAACCGACATTAAAAAAGAGAAATCTTTATTAACCACCAGTAGTTTGGCTTCGCTAGTAATTGAATTATATGCTTGTGGGGCACAAAAACAGCCATTTAGTTTAACGCTAAATGGCTGAATAATTCATTTGATTTTTATGTCCCTCTCAAGTAGATATTACAAAAACATTATATTTTATATTTTGATTTTTCTGTAAATATTACCTGTGAGAATGATATAAATACCGGGTTGAAGTCGTGAAATATCTTCTTTGCTAGCACCTCGCATTAGCAGAATTCCTTGAATATTGAAGACTTCACTTTTATCTTCAGTAGCCAACTCCAATAAACTGTCATTTTTAGAAGATACGAAAACATTGCATTGATTAGACGTATTGGAACCATCGGTCGAAGAAACAGTAATTATGCAGTCACCCTCATTATGGGCTGATACAACACCGTTCATATCAACGGACGCGACAGTTTCGTTATTTGATTTCCAAGTCAGTTCTTTCGTTGTTGCATTGTCAGGTTGGATGTTTGCGACAAGCTGGAATTTATCACCAGGATGAGCTTCCCATAAGTTTGAATTCAGCGTTATATTGTTAACCAAAATAACTTTTGGCATTTCTTCAATAGTCAAAAGGCCTTCATTCAATATATACTCATAATTATTGTCTTGCCCTCCAGTTAATTTAATTGGGTATATGCCAGCTGGTGAGGCTATATTAGCTTCACATGTAATGACTGGTAACTCATCTAGAGCAAAAACATTATCGTTATTCTTAAAGCCATCGAATACCATCTCGAACTTGGGATTTGGTTCGCCCTCATTTCTCTTGGCATCTAGTACCGTAATATTTAGATTTGATTTTTCAATATTTAATGTTCCTACACCATATTTTAGTATATAATTACTTGAAACTGTACCTCCATTACACAGAATTGTATAAGAACCTACATCACTATATTTGTCTGCGGATGTTTGAATATTCGGTGATATCGAAATAATATTTTCATTATCCTCATTCACAAATCCGTCATATATAATGCGGAAGGTAGGATTATTTGAACCGTATTTGCGAGCACAATCTTGAGGTGTTGCGTTTAAGGATCTTGGAAGAATTGTATGGAGTCCGTTTGAACATGATATATTATAGTTATCCGCGTCTCCACCTTGCATTATAATAGGGTAGTCACCTACATTATGAAAAGGTGATGCATCACAAAGTAATTTTGGCAGCGAATTAAGGGACGAAGCGTTATCATTTAATATAAAGCCCTCATACTTCAATTTAAATTCTGGGATGTCATCTCCATAAATAGATGATGAAGGCTCTATGGATATAGTGAGCCCCACTTTATCAACATTAAACAACAAATCCCTTTTAATTTTTCTATATTCGCCATAAGCTTCTTGGCGAATAGTTAAGAAAATTTCTCCTGCTTTATTAAATCTCACACGATTGTTGGCAATTTCAACTTCTTCAGGATTCTTGGGTTCTAATACAATACCCTTATGTATATTTTGAGAACTGAACGTTACTAACCCACCATATCTGAAATCACCTTCATATGATATTTTAGGATCTAAACTTAGAAGGGGTAGCCCGTTCTCTTCAGTGGGGATGTACCAAACGTTTTCAAAATCCCAATCTGGTAAGTTAATTGCATACCAAGACTTAAGACTCAATAAAGTTACATCAACATTACTTATGTCCGACGTTGCATCACTGTTGGATGTTGTATAACATTTTGTAACTGAGCCAGTCGATTTAAACATTACGGCATTACTAATAGAAAAACATTGGTCGGCAGTTAAATACCCACTTCCACAGATAGAGCCGTATTTCAACGCTCCTAATCCTAAATTTACAAAATTACCATTATAGTATGAACATTTTATTGTAGTAGTATTACTATAACCAATAAACCCTCCTAACATTGTTTGAGAAGCAATTCCCCAACTAGACCCTCCTTCTGATTGAATAATACCAGAAAAAAGCGTATTTTTCACAACGCAGTTATCAGCATAACCCACTATGCCTCCACATTTATTATTACCAGCTTGTGATGAAAAACCAACATTTTGATATGCCCAATCCCAGTATCGACTGGTCTGATTGATAAAGCGCACATTTAGTTTCCCTGAAACCAAAGAGGATTTAATCTCACAGTCAGTGGCATAACCAACAATACCTCCAATTGAGCTATTATTCGAAAGTAATTCGTAGGTACAACTACTATCCAATGTGCTTTTTTCTGAAATTGCGTTCCATGTGATGTTACACACAGTTTTGCAATTAGAAAAGATTGAAGATTTTGCATTCGCACAAATACCCCCTATTTCTGCTTCCTTTAAGTATACATACACATCTTGACCAGCTCCAGAATATTGGTTAGTATACCAATATCGATCTTTATATGTACCTGATTTATAAGTTGCACTGATATTTATTGTCCCTTTCACCGTAAGGTTACTTATTTCTGCTCCAATACACTGTTTAAATAATCCACCTAAAAGATACTAGCCCGCTGAGGAAAGCGTGGACTGGTAATTAACTGACATACTGTATCCTTGACCATCCAAATGGCCTTTAAAAGTTATCGTAAGTGGAGTGATATCGTAGATATCATTCACTAAGACATAGTAAGCTGACGAATTGTCTCGAATTTGCTCAAAATCGCTAGCATAAGCAATTCTATACGGAGATGTTTCAGACCCATTCCCACCACTAAAAGCATTAGCAGTGTAATTCAATCCACTAATTAGAATTGTAAAAAAATTGTTATCTTTCTTATCATGATATTGACTTTGCCTCAGTCCTCTCCTCGTCGGCGTTTAAAATAAAACAAAAAAAAGCGTGAGAGTCTGTATCTGCTACTCGTCTCACACATGGAGGCTCTGGAATGCCTTTCGGAATGAAACGAGCAGTTAGAGCCTCACGCAAGTTATGTGAATATCTAATGATATACACCAACGAAAGGCATCCATCACTGCTACATTTGACTCCGAGTGAAATTTTCCAGATTTCCATGTGTCAAATGAGCGTCGATAAACGCTTCATACAAATATGTCTGCCAATCGTAAGAATTGACAATGCAAATTTACGAAATAATCTTCAACCAGACAAGTGTAAAATATTTAGTTGAATTACTTAGAATTTGGTGTTTTGGCGGGAACCGAAAGCCCACCGGTTAAGACGACGCTAATACGCACGCTCAATTAACAAAATCAGCCGTTCACTGTCGGTGGCCGTGTCCGTGCAGACTATTCCTAAAATTCCGTGTTGACCAACCGCTCCAAGCCGTTCTGCCTGTCTCGGAATCTGCGATAAACACACATTCACCGGCGCGACGCATCGGTCGCCCGCCATACCGGCCCTGAGCCTTTATCTGCAAATCCCTGAGCCCGGCTGACGAGTGGCACCGCCTTTCGTCAACCCGGCTCAGGGATAATTTTTCACAGACCGGCTACTCTTGCCGTGGCCGGTGTGGAAACTGACTCTAATCGTCAGGGATATTATTGTTTATAGAACCTGAGAACTTCCATGTCATCGTCATCAAAACCATATAATGTCAGTTCATCTCCCTTTTTAGAGAATTCATAGTCAAGCGTATAAGTTTCATAATCATCCTCATATTCACCATCATCTTCATAATAGAACTTAAGCACAATTTCCGACCCATAGATTGAATATTTGAACATATCTCTATCTGCGAATGGTTCATCCTCCCACCACATATACCCCGTTTTGTCCTTTCTGAAGACTAAATGCATCAACCAAGAATCACCGTATGCATCTCTCGTACTAATCCATTCGCCGACTATCATGTCCTGAGGTCCTTTCCCCAAGCCGGGTCCATCTTTCTCATTGTCGTCTCCGCAGGCCGAGAGACACACACTCATCGTTGCAATGATCAGCAACGACATGTAACGCATAAAATGTTTCATAAAAAATACGGTGTCGCATCCATTCCCGAATTGACGTTTAGCTGTGATACAAAAAAAGCGTGGAATGATGTTCATGTCTATCTTCAAGGTGGCATCGCCAAACGCCTAACTACTAAATAAACAGTCCACCCCCACGCTTTATCGGATATCGGTATCCCCTTTGACGGGGAGCGGATATGCGACAAGCATGAGCGTTTTTCTGACTGCTCTCTCCTCAGTAGTTTGAAAATTGGCGATTTCCCTTGAAAGGATAAAGCAAAAAACGCTTCTAAATATGTCGTGCAATGCGTTTGCTGGGCTTACTTAAGCGCCCTCGGAGTAAACACCCGGAGCAACTAAGCAACACCACGCGCATTGCAATCACAAAATTAGCATATTTTCTCGGTCTAACCAACCGCAAGCTTACCCATAGCCTGATTTCACAAAGTTTCAGCAAAAGTTTGGGGAACTTTGAGCGGGTCTATCTGTTTTTTTGCTAATTTTGTAGGCGAATTTTCCAATGCAAATACAGGCATGAAACGCATCACATACAACGGACTTAACTTCGTGCCCTACATTGAGCGCGAGCAGATTGCCCGGCGCATCCGTGAACTGGGGAAAAAGATCACCGACGACTTCCGCGGACGCCGCCCTCTGCTGATCTGCGTGCTCAACGGGGCTTTTCCCTTCGCGGCCGACCTATTCCGAGAAATCGACACCGATGCCGAGATCACATTCATCAAGCTCAGCAGCTATGAGGGAATGGGGTCGACCGGCGTGGTGAAGGAGATAATGGGCCTCAACACCGACATCGAGGGGCGTCCCGTGATTGTGGTTGAAGACATTATCGACACCGGGAACACCATGCACAAGCTCATTGCCGACCTGAACGAGCGCAAGCCAGCCGATCTGCGGATTGCCACTCTGCTGTTCAAGCCCGAGGCGCTGCAGAAAGATGTGAAGCCCGACTATGTGGGCTTTGAAATCCCCACAAAGTTCATTATCGGTTTCGGCCTCGATCTTGACGGGATGGCGCGTAATCTCCCCGACATATGGGTGCTCGATTCAGAGAAAACAGATGCTGAATAAGTTTCAACCTATAATTTTGCCACGCTAATGTTCAATCTTGTTATTTTCGGTGCCCCCGGCAGCGGCAAGGGGACACAGAGCGAGAAGATAATCGAGGCTTACGGCCTTCACCACATATCGACCGGCGAACTGCTGCGCGACCAGATTTCGCGCGGCACTGAGCTTGGCAAGATTGCCGACAGCTACATCTCGAAGGGTCAACTGATTCCTGACGATCTGATGATCAGGATTCTGGAGTCGGAGCTCGACACTCCCAAGGCCAGCAAGGGGGTGATTTTCGACGGGTTTCCGCGCACCATTCCGCAGGCCGACGCCCTGAAGGAGATGCTCGCACGCCGCGGTACTAAGATCCACACCGTGGTGGGGCTGGAGGTTGACGACGACGAACTTGTTGACCGCCTTATCAAGCGAGGCAAGGACTCGGGCCGCAGCGACGACAATCCCGACACTATCCAGGAGCGCCTGAAGGTGTATCACAGCACAACGCAGCCGCTGCGCGACTATTACACGAACGAAGGTCACTATCACGCTGTTAAAGGCGAAGGCTCGGTCGACGACATCTTCACCAAGATAAAAGATCATATCGACGCCAAGACCAAGGAAACCGACTGATACGCGCGGGCACCTGCTGCCGCGTCACAAATTATTCGTCGGCAAGCTCGGCGGCAGTGTAGCGCAGATGATTGAGCGGACGCATGACATTGCACAGCGTCTGACTCCAGTAGCCCTCGAAGTCCTCCTTGACCGCGAGCAGGATTGATGGAATGACGGGCACAAGGGCCTCTCTCACCATCTCGGTGAAATTGTAAAGCACCTGAAATATATCGGCGAGACTCTCCGAAATGCTTGCGGCAATCGGGGTGTCGGAGTATTTCATGTCGGCCTCGAAGGTTTCGAGATACACGTCGTCGGGACCCAGCAGAGCTTCGACGGCAGTGCGCACCGATTCATAGTAGTCTTCCTCGAGCGCCTGCTCGATGTAGGCCGACTCTTCATCGGCATCTGTGGCGGCGGGCAGGTCGGCGGCTGCCATATAGATGCGCGGGAGCAGTCTGACCATCCGGGCTACAAAATCGGTACGGTCAGTTTCGCGGGCACTCTCAAGCGCCTGACAGTATTCATTGGCAAGAGCTATGAAGGCCAGCATGCCCGGGGAGAGGATTGATGAATGTGATTCCTGCATCACTACGATTTGCGTTTATAGATTGAGTGTTCCTTTATATAATCATATACTCCCGGAGGGAGGAAAAAGTTCATGTCCTTGCCGCGCGAAATGGCATTTCTGACAAAAGTGCTCGAAAGCGACGACATCGGCGCATCCACCACTTCCATGCCGTCTTCGTAGCGGTGAGGCACCGGATATCCGGGACGTGGATAAACCAGCACTCCGAATTCCTCGAGAATCGCCTCATAATCCTTCCACTGCTCGAATATGCGCCAGTTGTCGCTGCCGATAATCAGTTTGAAATGCTTGTTGCGGTAGCGGCGCTGCAGAAGGCGGAGGGTGTTGATGGTGTAGCTCGGCCGGGGCATTGAAAGCTCGATGTCGCACACTCCTATCCCCTCGCCTGCGTCGCGAGTTGCAATCTTCAGCATTTCAAGGCGCTGAAGATCGGGGATCAGCTCATCGGGATGCGATTTGAGCGGATTGAGCGGCGAGAGAGTGAGCCACACGGCGTCGAGCCCGCAGAATTGCTTGAGATAGCTCGCGAGCATCAGGTGGCCTATGTGTACCGGATTGAACGAACCGCCGAGAATTCCGATAACGCTATGGTCAGAACTCATTGTTTCAGGAAATTTTTGATGGTAGCATCGACTTCAGCCACAGCCTTGTCAAGCACATCGTTGACAATGACGAAATCAAATTTCGGAGCGTAGCCGATCTCTTCGGCAGCTTTGCCTACGCGCTTCTCAATCTCCTCGGGCGAGTCGGTGGCGCGCGCTGTAAGGCGCTCTCTCAAGGCTTCGACACAGGGCGGTTTGATGAAAATGGAGATTGCGCGATCGCCGAGCTGATTCCTGACATTGACCGCTCCCTTGACATCGATGTCAAGGATGCAGTTGTGGCCCTGCCCGCAGATGCGGTCGATCTCCGAGCGCAGTGTGCCGTAGAAACGACCCGGGTAAACCTCCTCGAATTCCAGAAAATCGCCTGCGTCAATGTGACGGCTGAACTCAGCGTCGTCAAGAAAATAATAATGCTGTCCGTCAACCTCACCTATGCGCGGCTTGCGGTTGGTGGCCGAGACCGAGAAACGCATGTCGATCTCCCCTTTGTCGAGAAGCGACTTTATTATCGTTGATTTTCCGCAACCTGAGGGTGCCGATATAATGATAACCTTTCCTTCCATCGGCGCGTCACATTACGTTGAGAACCTGTTCCTTGATCTGCTCGAGCTCATCCTTCATCTTCACCACAAGGCGCTGCATGTCGGCATGATTGCTTTTCGATCCGAGGGTGTTGATCTCGCGACCCATCTCCTGTGCGATGAAGCCGAGCTTCTTACCCTGACCGGGGGCCGAGTCCATTGTTTCGAGGAAATAGCTCATGTGGGCTCCAAGGCGCTGCTTTTCTTCGTGGACATCGAGCTTCTCGATGTAGAAAATCATTTCCTGTTCCAGCCGGCCGTGATCGATCTCAACCTGCGAGAGCGACCGGAGGTTTTCAGTGATACGCAAGCGAATGCGGTCGACGCGCTCCACCTCATACACCTCCACTTCGTCAAGATACCCGCGAATCTGGGCTATACGGTCGGCAAAAAATCCTTCGAGGCGTGCACCCTCCTGACGGCGAAATTCCATCAGTTCGTCGAGCGTGGCATCGAGAGCGGCAAACACCCGCTCGCGCTCCTGCTCGTCGAGCTCGTCGGCCGCGCCGTCTGAAGCCTTGAGCACTTCAGGCAGGCGGAGAAATGTGGCATACCAGTCAGACGGTTCGGGAATCTCGAGTGCCGCCGAAATTTCTTCTATCTGCTCCTTATAGGCCTTGACAGCCTCCAGATCGATCGTCGGCACGCCTGATTTCCCCTGATTTTCAAACTGTAGGGTGACATCGATTTTGCCGCGCTGCAACACACCTGCAACGCGGTTGCGGATCTCCATCTCCAGTTCACGCGCAAGCGACGGCACTCTCACTGAAATATCGGCCTGCTTGCTGTTAAGCGATTTAATTTCAAGAATTATTTTTCTATCGGGTGTTTCCACAACGGATTTCCCGAATCCCGTCATTGAAAGTAACATCGACTGAATGGTTTATTTTTCACAAAAATACAGATTTTGACCGATAAATCGCTAATTTTGCATAAAAATTCCGACCATGGCAGTGATACTCAATATCGAGACATCGACCGATGTCTGCTCGGCGGCTCTCACAGCCGAAGGGAGCGTGCTCACTCATTTCGAGGATTTCTCGGGGCGTAATCATGCGGCACTTCTGAGCGGCTTCGTCAAGGATTGTCTCGACCATGCGCGCGACCATGAGATTTCGCTCGACGCAGTGGCTGTGTCGCTCGGTCCGGGCAGCTACACTGGCCTGCGCATAGGCCTGAGCGAGGCCAAGGGGCTGGCTTATGCCCTCGATGTCCCGCTGATAGGGGTCAGCACCCTTCAGCTGCTCGCTGTCGAAGCAATGTTCAGCAGCCACTATCAGGGCGAGCCCTTCTTCGCCCCGATGATCGATGCGCGCCGCATGGAGGTCTACACCGCAGCCTATAATCTGAGCCTTGAGACGGAAGTTGAGCCCTGCGCCATGATTCTTGATGCCGACTGTTTCCATGAGCTTCTCGACCGCGGCGAAACGGTGTTCTGCGGAAACGGGAGCGACAAAGCACGCGAGGTCATCACCCATCCCAACGCGAGGTTTATTCCCAACATAGTGCCACTGGCCTCGCAGATGACAGCGCTGGCCGAGCGCGCATGGCACAAGCGGGAATTTATCGACACGGCCTATTCTGTCCCTGAATACATCAAGGATTTTCAGGCGCTAAAACCAAAGCGACCATTCTGACATCAGGTCTTGCGGGCGGCATCGAGCCTGAGCAGGATAAACAGAAGCAGCGTGAATCCCCACAGCGAGGAGCCGCCGTAGCTGAAAAACGGAAGCGGGATGCCGATCACCGGGCAGAGCCCGATCACCATTCCCACGTTGATCACAAGATGGAAAATGAAATATGACGCCACGCAGTAGCCGTAGACTCGCGAAAAAACACTCTGCTGCCGTTCAGACAGTGATATAATCCTGTAGATCAACGCCAGAAAAGCAATCAGCACAACAGCCGAGCCTAAGAAGCCCTCCTCCTCGCCGATAGTGCAGAAAATGAAGTCGGTGTGTTGTTCGGGCACATATTTGAGCTTGGTCTGGGTGCCGTTGAGATATCCCTTACCGAACATTCCTCCAGAGCCGATGGCGATCTTTGACTGATTGACGTTATATCCCACTCCGCGCAGGTCTTCCTCCATGCCGAGAGCCACCATGATACGCATTTTCTGATGATGCTGGAGCACGTTGTTGAACACGAAACCGGTGCTGAACACAAACACCATCGACACCATCACCGACCCGATCACGAGCCCCATGCGGCGCGCTCCGGTGTGATACTTGATAAAGAGCCCGTATCCGCACGCAACGAGCAGCACGAAGATAAAATAGGCGTAGCCCGAAACCGACACTCCACAGATTGTGAGCACCGACGCTATCACCGAGGTGCCCGCAAACCAGAAAAAGAGATTGCGTGCCTCGAAAGGACGGCGGCAATATCCGGCAACCATCAGCACCATCAGCACCATGATCAGGCCGAACACGATCATCATTCCCAGGGGGACACCCATCACCAGCGGGGAAGAATATTTTATCGCCACTACGAAGAACACAACCGCGCAAAGCGCCGCAAGAAGCACCAGGCCGCTCATTCCCTCGCGGTAGAGCACAAAGAAGAGCGCCAGGAAAGTGAGGGCCGATCCCGTTTCCTTCTGCGCCAGGATCAGCAGGATCGGCACAAAAATGATTGCAAGGGCTTTATAATAGTTTCCGCGCTCGGCATTCAGGTTGAAATTATACCCCGAAAAAAGTTTTGCGAGAGCCAGCGCGGTCGTACATTTGGCAAATTCGGCCGGCTGCAGGCTCATAGGGCCTATCTGCAACCATGAACGTGAGCCATTGATCTCGCGGGCAAGGAAGATAGTGAGAAACAGCACTATCAGCATCACGAGATAGGCCGGATAGGCATAGGTCTCGAAGATTCTCGAATCGAGCAACAATATCATCAACCCGAGTCCTAACGACAGCCCGATCCATCTGATCTGCTTCCCCGAGAAGTGGGCGAACGAAAAGAAGCCGGGATCATCGTAGTTATAACTTGCCGAATAGATGGTCAGAGCTCCGGCAATCACCAGAATCAGGTAAATCCCGACCGTTATCCAGTCGACATTGCGGAAAACTGAGTTATTAGTGCTTTTTAGTGCCACTATACTGGATTGTATTGGATTGTAACATACGCTGCTCGAGCCCTTTCCTGGCGGGCGAAATCGATCCTTTGAGATACTTTTCGATCACGAGCGAACCGATAGGCACACCGAAGGCCGCTCCAAAGCCGGCATTCTCAACATACACGGCCACTGCAATCTTGGGATTGTTGAACGGAGCGAAGCCCATGAAGGCAGAGTGGTCGCGGCCGTGCGGATTCTGAGCGGTACCGGTCTTTCCGGCCACTTCAATGTCAGGCAGGTCGGCGGCACGGCATGTGCCACCAGTGACAGCCATGCGCATGCCCTGAGCCACGGCGTTGTAATGCGACGGATTGATTGTCGGCACGCGGCGACGGGTGAATTCGCTGTCTATCACAGTATCTTCAATCTCCTTGACAACATGAGGCGTCACGAACCATCCGCGGTTTGCCACGGTGGCACAGAGGTTGGCAATCTGCAAGGGGGTTGCGAGAATCTCGCCCTGCCCGATCGACACCGAGATGATGGTGTTGGCGCTCCAGCGGTTTTCGCCGTAGCGGTCGTTGTAGGTTTTGGAGTTGGGGAGATAGCCGCGCTTCTCACCGGGAAGGTCAATTCCCAGAGGATAGCCATAGCCCATGCTGACAAGATGGTTTTTCCAGACTTCAAACGCGTTGGCCGGATTGCCATACTTGCTGCGGCGGTCAATCATGTTCTTGAATCCCCAGCAGAAATAGGCATTGCATGATGTCTGCAGTGCAGGCATCAGGGCTATCGGCGACGCATGCCCGTGACAGCCCACTCTAAGTCCGCCGTTGATATACCCGCGGTAACACGGATAGGTCGTGCCGAGCCCCACAATTCCCTCCTGCAGGAAAATGAGCCCCTGCGAAGGCTTGAAGGTTGATCCGGGAGGATAACCGGCCATGATTGCGCGGTCGTAAAGCGGGCGGTCGGGATCAGTGACCAGACGTGCATAGTTGCGGCCACGCTCACGACCCACAAGCAGGTTCGGATCATACGTCGGGCTTGAAACGAGACAGAGAATTTCGCCCGTTTCGGGCTCAATCGCCACAACAGCTCCTTTTTTGTTGACCATCAGCGACTCGGCATACTGCTGGAGATCGATATCGATCGAGAGCTTCAGGTTGCGTCCGCTCACGGCTGCAATGTCGTGGCGCCCGTTTTCATAGCGGCCCTGGATTCGGCCGAGCGCGTTTCTGATATATATCTCCTGTCCCTTCTCGCCACGAAGAAATTTCTCATAGCTTTTCTCGATACCGAGGTCGCCGGTGTAGTCGCCGGGCGAGTAATAATCATCGGCCTCGATGTCCTTTTGCGAAACCTCGCGGATATTGCCCAGAACATTTGCCGCCACACTGCGGTCATACTGACGGAGAATGCGCTTCTGAATAAAGAATCCGGGGAACTTATACAGCTTCTCCTGCAAGCGCCCGTAATCCTCCATCGAGAGGTGTGTGAGCAGTCGCTGGGGTGAATACTTCGAATAGCCCGGATTGAGACGCCTGTCGCTCATGTCGGCGAAGCGGCGCCGTAGTTCCTCGGGAGTGATTGAGACGGCACGGCAAAACTCGAGGGTGTCAAACTCCTGCACGTCGCGCGGCACCAGCATGACATCAAATGCAGCCTGATTGTAAACGACAATCCGTCCCTCGCGGTCATAGATAATGCCTCGCGATGGATAAACCGTCTGACGAAGGAATGCATTTGAATCGGCCGAGTCGCGATACTTGGTGTTTAGAACCTGCAGGCTGAAAAGCCTCACCAGATAAATGCAGACTATCACGAAGATGAATCCGCCGATCACATATTTACGTTTCTCAAGCCTATAATCTTTTCTCACGCCGGTTGGAGATAAGGCAGTCGATGCCGAACATTATAGCTACTGACAGCACTGTGCTTGATACGATACGCAACAGTAACCGCCATATGTTGAAGAATGTAAAACTCTCGATAGTGAAAATCAGAGCGCAATAGAGGAGGGTCATTGTCAGCAGATAGCGGGCATAGACACTCCGTCCGAGCGAGTAGGCCGACGGAATCTGATCGGCCGGTTCATCGCCGCGCGACATGTAGAGCCTCAGCACGGGGCGGCGGAGCATGGCCGCTACGGTGCATGCGAGGGCGTTCATGCCGTAGGTGTCAGAAAACATATCAACCGTCAGTCCGAGCAGAAACCCGACCGTCAGCACCCAGTTGACCGACAGATTGACCGGGAGCTTGAACAGCGCGTAGACGAAAACGATCGGCACTGCCACACCGAACAGACAGATGTGATTGAACACAACTCCCTGCACCAGGATAAGCACCAGTGTCAACACGGTCAATGTGATTGCCGACTTGTTCATTTCCCTTCAGGTTTGGTCTCTGATAAGTTTGTTTCAACTTCCCGAAGCTCATCGGTCATAGCGTCGACAACCACCCTAACGGTTGAAAGAGTAGAGAAATCGGTGAACAGCTTGACCCGAAGCACATTGAAATTTCCATCGCTCTGGCTGCCTGACGATATCACCGTTCCGACAGGCACTCCCTCGGGGAAAGCTGTCGAATAACCGCTGGTTACGATCGTGTCGCCCTTCTTGAACTTTACGTGACGAGGCAACTCGCCGAGCACAGCCTCGCCAGGATCCTTGCCGTCCCACTGCAGGGTGCCGACATATTCGCTACCCTTCACCTTGCACACCTGCCTGAAATAGGGATTCAGCACAGAGATTACGCGGGCCGTGTGGGGCCCTGTGAGGTTTACAATGCCGACAACACCGTTGTGATCCACGACTCCCATTTCGGGCCTGACGCCGTCGAGCTCACCTTTGTGGAGTGTGATATAATTGTAGGGATGCGAGATGCTGTTGTTGATCACATCGGCTATGATGAAGCTGTAGCGCGACATCACTGAGTCAGTGGCGGTTGAGTCGGTGTAAAGCCTCAGCCGATAGTCTCTCACCTGGTCCTTAAGGCGGAGCACTTCCATCTCAAGGGCGGCGTTGCGTGCCTGCAGATCATCGTTGATATCGCGCAGGGCAAAATAGCCTGTCACGCTGTTCGACACTCCGTAGACGCTCGATGCCACCGCACCGGCCGAAGTGAGATAAACCGAATGCTGATAAGGGTTTGAGGTGAACAGAAAGACACAGCTCACTATCACATAGATAGCAAACAATATCCAGTTCGACGACCGGATCAGGAAGTTAAGTATCTCTCTCACCTATGTTTGGAAACTCGCCGGTTAAAATCGCGGTGCCGGTTGAAGGCCCGTGGCTTGCTGAGGGCCGCTACGCCCTTATCCGGTCAACGGATAAGGAACGAGAAGCGATCGATGTTCTTGAGCGCCACGCCGGTGCCCTTAGCCACTGCCAGCAGAGGATCTTCGGCGGTGTGGAACTGAATGCCGATCTTGTCGGTGAGGCGCTTGTCGAGGCCGCGCAGCAGAGCGCCGCCGCCTGCGAGATAAATACCGTTGCGCACAATATCGGAATAGAGCTCGGGAGGCGTCTGCTCAAGAGCCTGCAGCACGGCGGCCTCGATCTTGGCGATAGAGCGTTCCATAGCGTGCGAAACCTCCTGATAGCTTACGGGAACCTCCATCGGGAGAGCCGTCATCTTGTTGGGACCGTGAACGATATAGTCGGCCGGGGGATTCTCCAGCTCGGTCAGGGCCGAACCGACATGGATCTTGATCTGCTCGGCTGTGCGCTCGCCCACGCGGATGTTGTGAACGCGGCTCATGTGCTCGACAATATCGGCTGTGAGGTCGTCGCCGGCCATCGGGATCGATTTGTTGCTCACAATGCCACCCAGCGAAATCACGGCGATCTCGGTTGTGCCGCCGCCTATGTCGACAATCATGTTGCCCTCGGGTGCGAGCACATCGAGGCCTATACCGAGAGCGGCTGCCATAGGCTCATAGATCATGTAGACCTCGCGACCACCGGCATGCTCGGAGGAGTCGCGCACGGCGCGGATCTCAACTTCGGTAGAGCCCGAAGGAATGCCGACTACCATCTTGAGCGAGGGCGAAAACCAGTTGCTCTTGGTGCTCGCCTTCTTCACGAGGCCGCGGATCATGATTTCGGCCGCGTTGAAGTCGGCGATCACACCCTTCTTGAGCGGGCGGATTGTCTCGATGCCGGGGTTTTCCTTACCCATCATCTCCTGAGCCTGATTGCCGACGGCAATAGGCTTTCCGGCGCGTTTTTCGAGCGCCACGATGGAGGGTTCGTCTATAACAATCTTATCGTTGTGGATAATGATAGTGTTGGCCGTACCAAGGTCAACAGCTATCTCCTTTGTAAGCGAAAAAAGTCCTGAAAAAAGTCCCATAGGGGTTTTTGTGTGATTGTGGGAGTGAGGTTAATTAAAAGTGGATTAGTGTTTGAAATGGCGGAAGCCTGTCTTGACCATGGCAACACCGTTGGCGTTGCAAAAGTCGACCGAGTCAGTGTCACGGATCGATCCGCCGGGCTGGATAACAGCCTTAACGCCGGCCTCTGCCGCTATCTCGACACAGTCGGCGAAGGGGAAGAACGCATCGCTGGCCATAACGGCGCCATCGAGATCGAACTCAAACGAGCGCGCCTTGGCGATGGCCTGACGCAGAGCGTCGACACGCGATGTCTGCCCCACTCCGCTGCCAATGAGCTGGCGGTTTTTGGCAAGCACGATGGCATTGCTTTTGCTGTGCTTAACGATCTTGTTGGCGAAAAGCAGATCAGCCGCCTGAGCGTCGGTAACCTTCAGTTGGGTCATGGGCTCGAGATCGTCGGTTGTTTCGATCTTATGGTCGCTGTCTTGCGCAAGCACTCCGTTAAGGCATGTGCGTATGCGGCGGGTGACAGAAGGCTGTGTTTTCTGAACCAGTATAATGCGGTTTTTCTTCTGCTTGAGAATTTCAAGAGCCTCGGGGGTGTAAGCCGGAGCTATGATAACCTCAAAGAATATCTTGTTGATTTCATCGGCAGCAGCGGCGTCGATTTCGGCATTGGTGATCAGCACTCCGCCGAATGCACTCACAGGGTCGCCGGCAAGAGCGGCGGTCCATGCTTCGAGCACAGTGGGACGCGATGCGAGTCCGCAAGCGTTGTTGTGCTTCAGGACTGCAAACGTTGTTTCAGTGAAATCACTCATCAGGCTCACTGCCGCATCGACATCGAGCAGGTTGTTATATGAAATCTCCTTGCCGTGGAGCTGTGTGAACACCTTATTGAAATCGCCATAGAAATACCCGCGCTGATGAGGGTTCTCACCGTAGCGCATCGCCATAGCACCGTCAACAGCCTCGCGCAGGGCCACCGGCTTGCCGTCGAGCGACTCGAAATAATTGAATATCGCGCTGTCATAGCCCGACGACACCATGAAGGCATCGCGCGCGAAATCGCGGCGTTCATCGAGGGTCGAGGCGGCTCCGCGGGCTTCGAGCATTTCGCGCAGCGGCTTATACTGTGCCTTCGACGCCACAATCACAACATCATTGTAGTTCTTGGCGGCGGCACGGATAAGCGAGATCCCGCCGATATCGATCTTTTCGATAATGTCGGGATGCGATGCCCCTGAGGCAACCGTATCGGTAAAGGGGTAAAGGTCTACAATCACAAGATCGATGTCGGGAATATCAAATTCCTTCACCTGCCGGCTGTCGTCGGGATTGTCGCGACGAGAGAGAATTCCGCCGAACACCTTGGGATGCAGAGTTTTCACGCGACCTCCGAGAATCGACGGATAGCCTGTGAGATCTTCAACAGCCGAACATTCGTAACCGAGGCTTTCGATAAAAGAGCGCGTTCCTCCGGTCGACAGGAATTTTACGCCGTCCTTGTTGAGCAACGCGAGAATCTCTTCAAGACCATCTTTATGATACACCGACACCAGGGCCGTTTTTATTTTCTTGATATTGTCCGACATGCGAAATTGTAGGGTTTTGGAAGTTCAGATCGCAAAATTACAAAACTTTGAAGAAAACAGCACGCCGGCACTGTAAATTTTTTTGAACCGCGGGGCGCCGACTGTTGTTTTAAGAATGATAAAACTACTGAATCATGGAAAAAATCGGAATATTTTACGGTTCAACAACCGGTGTGACTGAAAATGTGGCAAAACGTCTTGCAAAACTGCTCAATGTGGCCGATGCCGACGTTTACAATGTAGCCAAGGCTGCTCCGAGCGATGTGGCACCCTACAGCCTCCTTCTGCTCGGCACATCAACATGGGGCTCGGGTGATCTTCAGGATGACTGGGAAGACTTTATCGCCGGCCTGTCAGAGTTAAGCCTTAACGGTCGCAAAGTGGCTCTTTTCGGTTGCGGCGACGAGACTATGAGCGAAACTTTCTGCAACGGTGTCGGCACGCTCTACGACCGTCTCAAGGACACAGGTGCAGAATTTGTAGGTGCATTCCCCGACGGAGTTTACGATTTCAGTCACTCGAGCGCCGACCGTGACGGCGGAGTGGCAGTAGGCCTGCTTCTTGACGAAACCAACCATCCCGACCTTACCGACGGTCGTTTGAAGGAATGGGCCACGCTCCTGAACAGATAATTGCCAACTCTCTCTTCAATATAAATAATAAAGAATAAGAGCGCATCCTCTTGCGGGGATGCGCTCTCGCTTTTGATAGAATTATTTTCAGTATTACTTGTTCACGCGGAAACGGGTATCGCCGTCGCGGAAGAAAGCAACGATCTGACGGGCAGCTGCAAGACCGGCATTGATGTTGGCCTCGGCTGTCTGCGCACCCATCTTCTTGGG
The DNA here is from genome assembly GCA_964556785.1 of uncultured Bacteroides sp. Classification (GTDB taxonomy): domain Bacteria; phylum Bacteroidota; class Bacteroidia; order Bacteroidales; family Muribaculaceae; genus CAG-1031. Next base: position 21,287 of record CAZKXM010000001.1, read on the forward strand.
AGTGAAGAACACACGCTCACCGAAAGCCTCAACGAAGTCGTCGGCAGCGTCGGGACGCACATCGGCAACATACTTAAGGTCGGGACGGCGCTCCATAGCCTGCTTCAGGCCGGCCTCGTCGATCACCTCCTTGCGGGCGGTGTTGATCAGCACGCCACCCTTGGGCATGAGGCTCACGAGAGCTTCGTTGACCGAACCGCGGGTCTCGGCAGTTGCAGGGATGTGGAGCGACACATATTCATTGTCGCGGTAAAGATCCTCGACAGTGTGAACCGGTTTCACTCCGGCAGCGATCATATCCTGCTCGGAGCAGTAGGGGTCGAGCGCGCTTACTTCCATGCCGAATCCTTTTGCGATACGGGCAACGTTGCGGCCAACCTGACCGAACGCATGGATGCCGAGGCGCTTGCCTTTGAGCTCTGTACCTGCCTTGCCGTTGTAGGCATTGCGGGCCATCATCACAGCCATGCCGAACACGAGCTCGGCAACAGCGTTGGAGTTCTGACCGGGAGTGTTCTCAACAACCACACCGTGGGCAGTGGCTTCGTCGAGATCAACATTGTCGTAACCGGCACCGGCACGAACAACGATTTTGAGCTTCTTAGCCGCGTCGAGCACCTCTTTGTCAACTTTGTCGCTGCGGATAATCAGGGCATCGGCATCGGCAACGGCATCGAGGAGCTGCTGCTTGTCGGTGTATTTTTCAAGAAGTGTGAGCACGTGGCCGGCCTTCTCGACCTCGTCGCGGATACCGTCGACAGCCACAGCTGCAAAGGGCTTCTCTGTTGCTACAAGTACTTTCATCGTTTTCTTGGAATTACTGATAGTGTTTACCTATGAGAGTGGTTTATCAGTGCTTAGTCTGGAAGTCGGCCATAGCCTTAACGAGTTCGTCGACGCTCTCCATGGGAAGTGCGTTGTAGAGCGATGCGCGGAAGCCGCCTACGCTGCGGTGGCCCTTGATACCCACAATGCCGCGTTCGCCGGCAAACTTGATGAATTCGGGCTCGAGCTCCTTGTATTCGGGCTTCATTACGAAGCAAACATTCATGATCGAACGGTCTTCGGGACGGACAGTGCCCTGGAACATGCGGCTCGAATCGATAGCCTCATAGAGCTTGCCTGCCTTGGCAAGGTCCATCTTCTCGATAGCCTTCACACCACCGATTTCCTTGTAGTAGCGCAGGGTCATCAGAGCTGAGTAGATGGGGAGCACGGGAGGTGTGTTGTACATCGAACCCTTCTTGACGTGGGTGCGGTAGTCGAGCATGGTGGGGATGGGACGGTCGACGTGGCCGAGGGCATCGTCCTTAACGATCACGATAGTTGCACCTGCAGGCGCGAGGTTCTTCTGAGCGCCACCGTAGATAAGGTCATACTTGCTTACGTCAACGGGACGAGAGAAGATGTCAGACGACATATCGCACACCATGCGCACGGGCACATCGGGATCCTTGCGGATTTCGGTGCCGTAGATGGTGTTGTTAGAGGTGTAGTGGAAATAGTCAACGTCGGCGGGAACCTTGAATTCGGGAATGAAGGTGTAGCCCTCAGCCTCCGATGAACCTACAACGTCAACCTCGCCGAAAAGACGGGCTTCCTTGATGGCGTTGTGGGCCCATGTGCCGGTGTCGAGATAAGCGGCCTTCTTCTTGAGCAGGTTGAAGGGAACCATGCAGAACTGAAGGCTTGCGCCACCGCCGAGGAAGAGCACTGAATAGCCTTCGGGCACTTCGAGAAGTTCTTTCACGAGAGCCTGTGCTTCGTCCATAACTGCCTGAAACTCCTTGCTGCGGTGTGAAACCTCGAGGATCGACAGGCCCATATCGGCAAAATTGAGAACAGCGTCAGCTGTGTTCTTGATGGTGTACTGGCTCAGAATCGACGGGCCGGCATAAAAATTGTGTTTCTTCATTTCGAAAGAAATAAAATGATAATATGGTTAGTTTCTTGGTATTTAGACTCTGATAGCGAGGCGGCGGTGACGCTCCTCGTTTTCATGCGCAAATATACGTATTTTTTACCATTTATCGACAATCCCACCCCGAATTTATATGTTTTGCAACACGTTCCAACCACAGGAATAAAATCGCGCCCCAAAAGCCTTGGGAGTTGCTTTCGGGGCGCGAGGGTGATTTTTCTGTTCAGGCTATCAGAGGGCAACCTTTCTTACCTTCCGGCCTTTCTTCTCGATGAAGATGCCGCTGGAAGGGTGCTCAACGCGGCGTCCCTGCAGATCAAAATGTTCTGAGGTCGAGTCAGCATCCGTGGTCTCAACCGTCTCAACGGCTGAATTATCTGATCGCTCTACTATTACATTTCCCTGAGCATCGGTGACTTTCAGCAGCATAAAGGAAGAACCCCCGGCTATAAGTTCTGTGGGATAGAAATAGCTGCCATCAAAATAGCAAGTACTGCCAACGCCCGGAATCCACAGTTCTGTAGCGATTGAGTTGGCATCGTCAGCCGACTCTTCTTTGCTGCGGAACACTTTCAGCTCCATGACTGTTGTATTAAACTTTTCACTGAAAGAGTTACCAACATACTTGAAGTAACATTCCCGCGGAAGGGCAAGATCATTAGCCGGACCATAAATGCGTGTTTCCCACATCTTGCTTCCTTCACCGGGGGTAAGTGAGAAGTCATAAATCAGATACCAGTCAGACGTTTCATTCCTTGTGATAAACTCATAGATTTTGTCACCATCAACTTTAATGAGATTTCCGAGCACTTCAAAATCTCTGTCAGGTTCACGATTCCCGACATGATCAGAAGCAGCATGGTGAATTGACAACTGGTAGATACCTTCTGAAGCTGTTCTGTCTGTTTCAACCAAAGTTATCGTTTCATGATCGATGCCGGAACCATTTAACTCGTCGTATTCCCACACTGTTCCCGGCACGAAATAGTTAGCGGCCCGACACAATGAAGTTGGTGCCAAAACCGCAAACAGAGTTGCTAAATAGACGTAAAGTTTTTTCATGAGAAATACGATTAGGGCTATTACTCGTTCGCAAATTTAAAGATAATTTTTACAATTCTAAACTTTTTGCATGAATATTTTTAATATTGTTAAACTTATCGACCCAAAAAATTTTCGCTATCTTTGCTATTGAATATGACACCACCATTGGCAGAGCGGCTGCGGCCGCGCACACTCGACGATTATATCGGCCAGACTCACATCACCGGGCCGGGCGGCATTGTGCGCCGCATGATCGAAACAGGTCAGGTTTCCTCATTCATTCTGTGGGGACCTCCCGGTGTGGGCAAGACAACCCTTGCCCGCATAATCGCCAACACGGTCAAGGCTCCGTTCTTCACTCTGTCGGCAGTCAACTCAGGCGTCAAGGAGGTGAGGGAGGTGCTCGACCGCTGCCGTGCCGAAAGCGGCAACATGTTCAACTCATCACGCCCAATACTCTTTATCGACGAGATCCACCGGTTCAACAAGAGCCAGCAAGACTCGCTGCTGGGGGCCGTTGAGAGCGGCACGGTGACCCTGATCGGGGCCACAACTGAAAATCCTTCATTTGAGGTGATACGCCCTCTGCTGTCGAGAGCTCAGGTCTACACCCTCAAATCGCTCGAGGCTCCCGAGCTTGAGCAGCTGCTGGAGCGTGCTCTGACAAAAGATCAGGTGCTCAGGGAGCGGAAAGTGAGGGTTGACCAGACAACAGCCCTGTTCCGTTTTGCAGGTGGCGACGGGCGCAAGCTGCTCAACATTCTCGACCTGCTCGAGCGCAGCACTCCCGCCGGTGAAGAAATCATTGTCAACGATGAGACGGTGACCGAACGGCTTCAAGAGAATCCGGCCGCCTACGACAAGAACGGCGAGATGCACTACGACATCATCTCGGCCTTCATAAAGAGTGTGAGAGGGAGCGACCCCGATGCGGCCCTCTACTGGCTGGCACGCATGATTGCCGGTGGCGAAGACCCGAAATTCATTGCCCGCAGGCTCGTTATCCTTGCTGCCGAAGACATTGGCCTGGCCAACCCTCAGGCAATCGTGATAGCCAACGCTACGTTCGACGTTCTTCACAAGATCGGCTGGCCTGAAGGACGCATTCCGCTGGCCGAGTGTGTGGTTTATCTTGCCACCTCGCCCAAGAGCAACACCGCCTACGCGGCCATCGCCAAAGCTCAGGCTCTGGTGGCTCAGACGGGCAACCTCCCTGTTCCGCTCCACCTGCGCAATGCCCCGACTTCGCTGATGAAGGATATGGGCTATGGCCACGACTACAAGTATGCCCATGACTATGAGGGCAATTTCGTGCGCCAGCAGTTTATGCCCGACGCGCTCGGCCACCGGCAGTTCTGGACTCCGGGCGACAATCCGTCAGAGCTCCGCATGGCGCAGCTGCAAACCGAACGCTGGGCCCGCGAGACCGACAGCAGCAAAAAATAACCGCGCATGCTGCCGACGCTCTCAGTTTTTCAGTATCTTTGCAACATATTTCCCCACACAGACCCCAACATCATCACACCCACCCAATGAGCGATCAGAGATACAACATGCGCGGAGTGTCGGCATCGAAAGAGGATGTCCACAACGCCATCAAGAATGTTGACAAAGGCATTTTTCCCAAAGCGTTCTGCAAAATCATTCCCGACATTCTCGGGGGCGACCCGCAGTGGTGCAACATAATGCATGCCGACGGCGCCGGCACGAAATCATCGCTGGCCTACGCCTACTGGCGCGAAACGGGCGATCTGAGCGTGTGGCGCGGCATTGCGCAAGATGCTCTGGTGATGAACCTCGACGACCTGCTCTGTGTGGGCGCTACCGACAATATCCTTGTGTCATCCACCATCGGCCGCAACAAGATGCTCATTCCCGGCGAAGTGATAGCTGCCATAATCAACGGCACTGAAGACCTTCTGTCCGAGCTGCGCGATAACGGAATTTCGATCTACTCCACCGGCGGCGAGACAGCCGATGTTGGCGATCTGGTGCGCACCATCATCGTTGACAGCACCGTGACATGCCGCATGAAGCGCGAAGACGTGATCAACAACGCCAACATTTCAGCCGGCGATGTGATTGTGGGTCTGGCATCGTTCGGCCAGGCAACATACGAGACCTGCTATAACGGCGGAATGGGCAGCAACGGGCTGACATCGGCGCGCCACGACGTGTTCTCGAAAGAAGTGGCGCGGAAATATCCGCAGACATTCGATCCGGCCGTGCCTGCCGAACTCGTTTACAGCGGATCGGTGAATCTCACCGACCCTGTTGAGGGGACGCCGCTCGATGCCGGAAAGCTCGTCCTCTCCCCCACCCGCACCTATGCACCTGTGATCAAGCGCATTCTCGAGGAGATGCGCAGCTCGATTCACGGAATGGTTCACTGCTCTGGAGGAGCACAGACAAAGGTGATGCACTTTGTGGAAAACAAGCACGTGATCAAGGACAACCTTTTCCCCGTGCCACCTCTTTTCGCTATGATACAGCGTGAGAGCAACACCGACTGGGCCGAGATGTACAAGGTGTTCAACATGGGCCACCGCATGGAAATCTATGTCAAGCCCGACGATGCCCGGCGCGTTATCGAGATCAGCGAAAGCTTCGGTATACCGGCGCAGATCGTGGGCCGTGTTGAGGATGCTCCGGCCAACCGCCTCACCATCATCAGCGAGGCGGGCACATTTGAGTATTGACACCCACTCCCGCCGTAACCCATGATGCGCGCCCGGAGCCTTCTGCGACTGATTGCAGCATCGGCGTTGACCTTACTGATGATGCCGGTGGCGATGACTTCGTGTGGCGGATCGAAACACCAGGCTCCGGCAGGCGCGACCGTGCATGCCGACTCCATATCGCTGCCCGACACTCTCAGAGTGGCCACCCTCTACAGCCCTACCTCCTACTTCAACTATCGCGAGGAGACGATGGGGATTGACCACGATCTGGTGATGCAGATGGGGCGCGACAAAAACATGGAGATCAGTTTTGAAATAGCTCCCACGCTGGCAAGAGCGATCGAACTGCTCGACTCGGGGAAGGTTGACCTGATAGCTTACGAAGTGCCTGTGACGGCCGAATACAAAAGCCGTGTGCTTGCCTGCGGCCCCGAAAACATATCGAGCCAGGTGCTGGTCCAGCCCCGCCAAAAGGGGAAGGCGCTGATCTCTGACGTGACTGAGCTTGCGGGGCGCGATGTGTTTGTTGAAGCCGACTCAAAATATTTTCACCGCCTGAACAATCTTAACAATGAGATTGGTGGCGGAATCAGGATCCACGCTCTCACCCACGACGAAATGATCACTGAAGACCTGATCGATCTTGTGAGCCGCGACTCGATTCCGCTGACTGTTGTCGACAGCGACATTGCCCGCCTCAACAAAACCTATTATCCGAATCTCGACATCAATCTGCGCATCAGTTTCCCCCAGAGGTCGCGCTGGGCTGTCGCGCCCAAGAGCAAGTGGCTCGCCGACAGCATCGACTCATGGATTGCCGACAGGCGCACGGTGCAGGCCGAGGCTGCTATCCTTAAGCGTTACTACGAGCTTAGCAAGCAGGTAAGCAGCGCTTTCAACCTCTCGTTCAGCAACGGAAAGGCGTCGCCGTTCGACGATCTGCTGCGCCGCTGCGCCAAAGGAACCGGCTGGGACTGGAGGCTCCTTGCAGCGCTGGCATGGAAAGAGAGCAATTTCGACAACAGCGTGGTGTCGTGGGCCGGAGCACGCGGGGTGATGCAGATAATGCCGAACACGGCCCGCGCCTACGGAGTCGACCCCGCCGAACTAACCGACAATGCCCGCTGCATAAATCTGGCGGTGAAGATTCTCGAAACGCTCGACAACAGCCTAAGAGACAAGGTGAAGGATCCGCAGGAACGTGCGCGCTTCGTGATGGCGGCCTACAACTCGGGGCTGGCTCACGTGCTCGACGCAATGGCTCTTGCCGCAAAATACGGGCTCGATCCCGGACGATGGCACGGAAATGTTGAAAAGGCTATGCTGATGAAGTCGAAGCCTGAGTTCTACAACGATCCCGTGTGCCGTTACGGTTACTCGCGCGGCCGCGAGACTGTCGACCATATCAACCGCATCTACGGTTTCTACGAAAAATGCCGTTCAAAGGTGCCACTCTGAAAAAACCTGACAATAATTATTCATGTTTCAAACAGATAAACGATTATGAAAAAATCAACCGTCACTGTAGCAGTAGCTCTCGCCCTCTGCGGCTCAATGCTTTCAACCTCTTGCATCGGCAAGTTCGCGCTGACCAACCGTGTGCTCAGCTGGAACAAGGAGGTGGGCAACAAGTTTGTCAACGAGCTCGTGTTTTTCGCTTTCTGGATTCTACCGGTCTATGAGGTGACGGCTCTTGCCGACGTGCTTGTGCTGAACTCCATCGAGTTCTGGAGCGGCTCGAATCCGATGGCCAAGGGCACAAAGGTTATCGAAGGGAAGGATGGCCGTTATCTTGTGGAGTGTGACGGGAAAGGCTACAACATCAAGAGCGAGACCGACGGCTCGGTTGTACGCCTCGATTTCGATGCCGACAATCAGACGTGGTGGGTTGACCTTCCCGATCAGGAACCTGTTCAGCTCATGACAATCCTCGATAAGGACCACGTTGCCCTCCCCGCCCCCGACGGCACAATGATGGTTGTCGAGAATTCGCAGGCAGGAGTGATGGCCTACAGCCGCGTTGCCGCTTCCATGAATCTTGCCGCACGATGACTCTGCTCGCGATTTTCGATGCCGCATCGATCTTCCAGTGGGTTGTTGACAATGCGAGCTACTGGCTGGTGTTCCTTCTGATGACGGTTGAGAGTTCGTTCATACCGTTTCCGAGCGAGGTTGTGGTTCCCCCGGCAGCCTACATTGCCTGTACTACGGGCAACATGAACGTTTGGCTCGTGGCACTGGCCGCAACCGCGGGAGCAGTGTGCGGCGCCTTGATAAACTATTATCTCTCGCTGTGGATTGGCCGCCCCATCGTCTATGCCTTCGCGCGCAGCCGCTTTGGCCACGCATGCCTGATCACCCCTGAAAAGGTGCAGCATGCCGAGTCGTATTTCGACCGCCACGGAGCCGCATCGACATTCATAGGGCGGCTCATCCCCGCCGTGCGTCAGCTGATCTCGATTCCGGCCGGACTGGCGCGCATGAACATCGGCATATTCATCATTTTCACAGCCCTCGGAGCGCTGGTGTGGAACGCCATCCTGACACTCCTCGGCTGGTGGCTCGGGAAAACCGTGCCTCTCGCCGATCTATTCAATAAGGTGGAGCAATACAACGATTATCTCACCTATGCCGGCGTGGCGCTCGGGGTGCTCGTTGTGGGCTTCATTCTCTGGAATGCCTTCAAACCTAACCATATACCAGAAAAACAATGACACAAGTATCGCCCTCTCTCCTCTCAGCCGATTTCGCAAATCTGGGGCGTGATGTCGAGATGCTCAACGAGAGCCGCGCGTCGATGATCCATATCGACGTGATGGACGGTGTGTTCGTGCCCAATATCTCGTTCGGATTCCCGGTTCTGAAATCGATTCAGCCCATTGCGCGCAAACCCCTTGACGTTCATCTGATGATCGTCGATCCGGGGAAATTCGCAAATCAGGTCAGAGACATCGGTGCCGAAATCATGAACGTGCATGTCGAGGCGTGCACTCACCTTCACCGCACAATCCAGCAAATCAAGGGTGCGGGGATGAAAGCAGCCGTGACACTCAATCCGGCGACCCCGGTGTGCATGCTTGAGGAGATTGTGACCGACGTCGACATGATCCTGCTGATGTCGGTCAATCCCGGCTTCGGCGGTCAGAAATTTATCCCTACCACGGTTGACAAGGTACGCCGTGTGCGTCAGCTGATCGCTCAAAGCGGCTCGAAAGCCCTGATTGAGGTTGACGGCGGCGTTAATCTTGAAACAGGCCGCGCTCTTGTCGATGCTGGTGCCGACATCCTTGTTGCGGGCAACTACGTCTTCGCTGCCCCCGATCCCAAGGCGGCGATTGCCGGACTCGCCGATCTCTGACAGCAACCGATGGCGACAGCCCTGCTCTTTAATCCGCAGAATGATCTTGCATTGGCCGCAGCCACGGAGAGTTATACTCCTCCGCGTGCTGCGGCTCAATTTGCTGCCGCCGGAGCTCTTTTGCCGGCATGGTGGGCGGGTGAGGATGACACAGTTGTTGCTCCCGGCCTCAGAGATGATGCCGCGTGGCTGCGGCGCGAATACGGGCTGCGGTTCAATCTCGGCGGTGCAGAACATTGCACAAGCGCCGCCCCCTGGGGATGGAGCCGCAATGCAGTGTGGCTGTTTGAGAGGACAGGCATGTCGCCGGCTGTTCTTCCCTCCGAATTCGACATTGAGCATTACCGTGATCTGAGCCATCGCAAGACGGCGATGAAGGTCAGAGCCCTCCTGGGTGTGTTTCCCGGCTACTTAGCTACTGATCTCGATGCAGCAAGGCAGATAATCGATAAGAGGGGGATGCGGCTCTATGCCAAGAGCCCGTGGTCGTGCAGCGGCAGGGGCGTGATGCCGCTCGAACGCATGTCGGTATCGGCTGCCCTCAGCCATGTCGCGGGAATTATCCGCCGCCAGGGAAGCGTACTCCTTGAAGAAGCCTGGCCACAGGGAACAGATATCGCGGCTCTGTATGTCAGACGGGGTGAGACGGTGGAGTTCAACGGATGGTCGATGTTTGAAAGCTCACCGACAGGCGCCTATGCAGGCAATATAGTGGCCTCGCAGCAGCAGCTTGAGAGAATGATCGGCGAGCGCACCGACATTGCCGCGCTGCGCGATATTGCAACCCTCACAGGCCATGCCCTCGAAAAGGTTTTGACTGGGTGTTTCTATAACGGTCAGCTCGGCGTCGACATGCTCATTGCGCCCGACGGCCGGGTGAATCCGTGCATTGAGGTGAATCTGAGGCGAACCATGGGCTTTGTGGCACGCGACATCCACAACCGGCTCGGAATAGAGGGACGTCTGGAGATGTCGGCACCCCCGGGCGCCACGATGCTGTGCCCGCCCCGAGGCTCATTCTCAATCGGCGTTACTCCTCGAGCCGGCGCTTGAAGGCCACCATCTTAACCGCAGTGTCGGCATATTCGGGTCCCTTCTCCAGACGGTCGATAGCCTGCTGCTCGTCGTTGACGGTGAGCACACCGAAAATCACCGGGGTGTCGCAATCGGCATTCAGAGCTGTAACGCCCTGAGTGACGCTCTGACACACATAGTCGAAGTGTGGCGTTCCGCCACGTATCACACAGCCGATCACGATCACGGCGTCAAAAAGGCTCGACTCGATGATCTGCGAAGCGGCAAAGGTCAGCTCGATAGCGCCGGGGACGGTGTAGGTCACCACATCGTCAGTTGCACACCCCAGCTCATGAAGGCGCTTTGCAGCCCCTTCGGCGAGCGGAGTGGTGATGAAACTGTTCCATTCGGTGGTGACTATTGCAACGCGGAGATTTTCTACGCGGGGAACTTCGGTGTGAGGATTGTGTTGTGACATCGGTAGGATTGATTTTTTACTTGGGAAACACTTTGTGCCACAGACCCAGAATGTCGAGGCGGCGGCTTTTGGCGTTGAGAAGAATATCGACTATTCGCCGGTGCTCGTCGTTGGCATTGATCTTCGTGGCCTTGTGTAGCATCGTGTTCAGAAGATGGATGCCCTTGTCGCGCGAGGCCGGGACATTGAGAAGAGCCTCACCGAGATCTATCGACATTTCGAGTTGACGGCGGTCGAACACGGGGCTGTATTTGGTGAGATATTTCAGGGCACGGGTGTAATACTGCACAGCTTCGCGATGGCGGCCGAGCTGAGCGAGGGTTTTGCCTTCGGTCTGGAGCGAATCGACAAGCCGCTCGATCGAGTCGGCAATGCCGGAATTCACCATCTGAAGATAAGTTGATGTCGCCACCTGGTAATGAGCCAGCAGATTAACCTGCTTTACCCGCGACCGGTAGATTGATGTGGCGGCATTCTGCGCCATGATAACAGCCGAGCCGTAGCGTTCGGGCTGACTCTTGGCGAGCCGCTCGAAAATCTTGATCGATTTTTCCAGTTCGCGCTCCGCCTGCTTGAACTCGCTGCGCTGTCCGTGGAGATAGGCAATGTCGTAGAGCAACGATCCGAGGACAGCCAGAAACGGCTCGTCCTTGCGCTTGGGCTCCTGCGAGAGGAGGGTGAGCGTGGAAGCAGCGTTGACAAGTGCCTCGCTGTAATCCTCCTTCTCGATCTGCAGCGCCGTGAGAATCTGCATCAGCGCCGAGTGCATGTCGAGCTGCTTGCCTTCGTCAGTGCCCGACCGCATCAGCAGTGCGTCGGTTTCGCGGATAATGGCTATCGCCTTGTCGATCTCATCGCGCTCAATGCGGTCAATCGCCATGGCGCGGAAAAAATCGAATGCGGTGTTGAACGGCACATTGCCCAGGGTGTGGCGCAGCTCGGCCATGGTGGGGTTGCGACGCGCCACCGTGCGGAGGGCTTCAATGTCGCTCGTCGGTGTGATAAACTGATTTTCAAGCGATATGGCTTTCATCTTGCGTATTTGAAATGGATGCCGTCAGCTATAACGGTTATCATGGCATGCCTGCCCGGCACTGGACCGCCGGAGGCACTTAGGCGGCAACCGCCATGAGTGGATTCTTTGATAACCATTTGCTGTCGATAATTTGTGCAAATTTACTATTTTTGTGCCATCAAAAGGACTCTTTCAATCTATTTTTTATGAAAATCGGAATCATCGTAGCCATGGGCAAAGAGCTTGCGCTTCTGCTGCCTCTGATGGAGAACGCCAACGAGATCGAGGCCGACGGCCGCACGTTTCACACCGGCTCGATCGCGGGTCACGAAATCATAGCGATGCAGAGCGGTATCGGCAAGGTCAACGCTGCCCTGAGCGCACAGAGTCTGATCGATTATTTCAACCCCTCGCTGGTTATCAACACCGGTGTTGCCGGCGGCACGGGCTACGGAGCGGGGGTGCTCGATGTGGTTGTGGGCGACCGTGTGGCTTACCACGATGTGTGGTGCGGTCCCGACACTGTTCCCGGACAGGCTGCGGGATGCCCCGCTTTCTTCGAGAGCGACCCGGCTGTCACCTCACTGGCATGCCTCAATGAGAATGCGCCTGAAAACGTGAAGCACGGGCTGGTGTGCTCAGGCGACATCTTCGTAGCGCGACCCGAAGATGTGGAACGGATTCTCGATCTCTATCCCGAGGCCGAGGCTGTCGACATGGAAAGTGCGGCAATAGCACATGTGTGTCACCTCAACGGGGTACCGTTTTTCTGCATGCGTGTGCTCAGCGACACCCCCGGAGCCGACGATAACATCAGCCAGTATGAGTCGTTCTGGGACGATGCTCCGAGGTCAACATTCACCCTCCTGACCAATATTCTCGACGAACTCAACTGATGATGGAAAAGATACCGTCGTTTACAATTGACCACAACCGTCTGAACCGCGGCATCTACGTGTCGCGGCGCGACTATATGCCTTCGGGCGAATGCCTCACCACTTTCGACATCAGAATGACCCTCCCCAACCGGGAGCCCGCACTCACTCCCCGGACACTCCACGCCATGGAGCACCTTGCGGCTACCTTTCTGCGCAACGACCCTGAATGGCGCGAGCGCATAATCTACTGGGGACCGATGGGCTGCTGCACCGGCAACTATCTGATTATCCGCGGAGAGCTCGATCCCCGGGATATCCTGCCGCTGATCACGCGCACGATGGAGTTTGTGGCCGACTATGAAGGAGAGGTGCCCGGCGCCACTCCACGCGATTGCGGCAACTACTCGTTTATGGATCACGCCGGTGCACGCGAAGCCGCACGCGCTTTCCTTGACAATACCCTGACCTGCCCCACTGAGGAAAATTTCAATTATCCTGCCGAGTGAAGGATCTTCGCCCCATCAAAGGTTCATTCTACATCAGCCGTCTCATTGCCGAGGGTGAGCATGAGCACCAGGATTTCAAGTTCGCGATCACCGATGCAAGGAAGATTGCGCGCTCAATCTCGGCATTTGCCAACAACGACGGCGGCCGACTGCTTGTGGGTGTGAAAGATAACGGAACCGTGGCGGGTGTGAGAAACGAAGAAGATATTTTTGTTGTCGAACAGGCGGCCGAGATGTATTGCCGGCCGGCACAGACTCTTGTCACCAAGGCCTTCAAGGTTGAAGGCGGTGCTGTGGTTTACTGTGTGGAGATTGCCAGGTCAGAGCGAAGGCCGGTGGAGGTGAAAGAGAGCGGAGAACTCTGGAAAGCCTATTTCCGGGTTGCTGACGAGAACATAGCCGTGCCCGACTTTATGGTCCATTCATGGCGCCGTGAGTCGCAAGAGGGAGGAATGATGGTGAGCCTCAGCGGCCCCGAGCGCACCGTTCTTGAAAGTCTTGAATCGGGACTCCACCTCACCCCGGCCGATGTGGCGAAAATCGCGCGTGTCACCACCTCAGGCGCCTTCGACATCATTGCCCGGCTCCATGCGCTTGAGCTGACCGAATTTGTCTACACCCCAGCAGGATTCCGCATAGCCGGCCGGACAGAACCTTAAGCCCACTGACTCATAAAAAAACAGCTGAGGCTGTGTCGCTTTCATTGTCGACACAGCCTCGCGTTATTGTTTGTTTCCGGTTTTATCAGAAGATATATGCGGCGGTAACGGTCCAGTAACGGTTCTTGCCATCGATGCCATTGCCCTGCACAACATTCAGTGTGTCAAGTGCCTTGGTAAGACCGAGGCCGTAGCTTGCAGCCAGCTGAAGGTGACGAAGAAGCTCGACACCGAACCCGAAATTCCATGCTACGTCGACACTCTTGTTCTTGTAGGCGTTCTCAATGTCCTTTTTGCTTGTGAGGAACGCTACGCTCGGACCGGTCGTTACAAAAGGCGCGATGATGCGCGACACCGCCGGAAGACTCAGCTTATACTTGAGGTTGAGCGGAATATCGATATAGTCACGCTGGTTCTTGACAATCTGGTTTGATTCTACAAACTGACCGTTGCGGCGCACATACATCACCGACAGATCGCAGCCCACACCGATCACAGGCACGGTGAACTCTGCCATCAAACCGCCGGTGAAACCGGCACGGTTGTCGCTGTCAAACAGCTGATCCTTGTCAAAACTCATGCGGCTGACGTCGACACCAGCCTTGATTCCGAAACGGAACTGAGCCTGTGCGGTCATGGCTGAACCGGCAGCCATAGCTATCACGAGGCAAACGATTGAGATAAACTTTTTCATAATATGAAACATTTTTTTACGTCACAAAGATAAAGAATTTTGCCGTCTTCGCAAAAGTTGAGTAATTTTGGAGGTATAATTTTCAGCCCCACTAATTCATAAGGAATGACACCTATCGTAAGTATCATAATGGGAAGCACAAGCGATCTTCCCGTGCTCAAAAAAGCGGCCGAGTTTCTCAATGCAATGGAGGTGCCGTTTGAAATGAACGCTCTGTCGGCCCACCGCACCCCCGCCGAGGTGGAGGATTTTGCCAAAAGCGCCAAATCGCGCGGCATCAAGGTTATAATTGCCGCCGCCGGTATGGCAGCGGCTCTCCCGGGAGTCATTGCGGCAATGACACCTGTTCCTGTGATCGGTGTGCCTATCTCGTCAACCCTTCAGGGAAATGACGCCCTGCTGGCGATAGTGCAGATGCCTCCGGGAATCCCTGTGGCAACTGTTGCAATCGACGGAGCCTACAATGCCGCGGTGCTGGCCGTTCAGATCCTCAGCCTGAGCGATTCAGACTTAGCCGGGCGCTACGACACGTTCCGTCTGTCGCTCAGCAACAAGATTGTCCAGGCAAACCGCGAGCTCTCCGAGTTGAAATACAAGTTCAAGACCAACTGATGTCAGGCTACAATTACTCGCGCCGGCCCACGTCGGAAGTGAGGGTTGGCAATGTAGTGATCGGCGGGGATAATCCTGTGCGACTGCAATCGATGACCAACACCTCGACAATGGATACGCCCGCGAGCGTTGATCAGTGTGAGCGCATTGCGCGTGCCGGAGCCGACATTATCCGCCTCACTGCCCAAGGTGTGCGCGAAAGCGAGAACCTGTCTGAAATCCGTACCCGGCTGCGGGAGCGTGGAATCGGCACACCGCTTGTGGCCGACATCCATTTCAATCCCAAAGCAGCCTTTGAAGCGGCGCGGAGGGTTGAGAAGGTGCGCATAAATCCGGGAAACTTCGTCGATCCCGGTCGCACGTTCCGCAAAATTGAGTATACCGACGCCGAATATGCTGCCGAGCTTTCGAAAATCGACACCGTTTTCGGCGATTTCCTCGATACCTGCAAGGCAAACGACACAGCCATTCGCCTCGGGGTGAATCATGGCTCTCTGTCAGACAGAATAATGAGTCGATATGGCGACACTCCGGCAGGAATGGTGGAGAGCGCCATGGAATTTCTGAGAGTGGCGCGCAGCCGCGATTTCAACCGCATTGTGATCTCCATCAAGGCCTCCAACGTCAGGGTGATGATCAATACTGTCAGGCTGCTGGTCAAAGCGATGGATGCCGAAGACATGCACTTCCCGCTCCACCTTGGAGTGACTGAAGCGGGCGACGGCGAAGATGGCCGCGTGAAGAGCGCTGTCGGGATCGGGACGCTCCTTGCCGAGGGAATCGGCGACACGATCCGTGTGTCGCTCAGCGAAGCGCCTGAGTGTGAAATACCTGTGGCAAAACTCCTTGCCGACTATTATGCATCACTCGCTCAGGCACCGTTGATCGACACACCCACCGCCGATGCTCCGAGGACGGAGGTGAACGATCCGCTGGTTGCTGGAAACAACCCTGAAGCTGGCTACGACCCCGACCGTCGTCCCGACATTTTTGCCGGTGATCAGCGGTTGGTGGAATGGAACGCCTCATCATCTCTTCCTATTGTGAAACCTGACAGCATAATCCTGCTGTCGACCGATCATCCGAATTTCGGAGGATCTGTCCGCGAGGCTGTCGACCGGCTCCGTCTGAACGGCATAATGAACCGTGTGATTGTAAAAGCAGATCTGGGTCACCGGAATGCCGACGAGGCACGGGTGCTCGCCGCTGCTATGCTCGGGCCGCTGCTGATCGACGGCTATGCCGGAGGTATAATGGTCAAGGCCGACTCCCTGACCGAGGCAGAGGCCGCATCGCTCGCCTTCTCCATCCTGCAGGCAGCCCGCCTGAGGGTGACAAAAACGGAATACATCGCCTGCCCCGGATGCGGACGCACTCTGTTCGACCTTCAGGAGACTCTCAAAAAGGTTAAGGATGCAACTTCAGGTCTCAAAGGGCTCAAAATAGGTGTGATGGGATGTATTGTGAACGGCCCGGGAGAGATGGCCGATGCCGACTACGGATATGTTGGCGCGGCAGCCGGACACGTCAGCCTGTACAAAGGAAAGCAATGCATCAGGCGCAATATTCCCCAGGATCATGCCGTAGAGGCTCTTGTTGAGTATCTGCGATCAGAAGGCCACGATTTATGAGCGCTGCCGACTCTTTTTCACTAACCGACCGCGCCATGATGCGCAGGGCGCTGCAGCTGGCTCGAAACGGGCAGCTGCACGCGTCACCCAATCCTATGGTGGGAGCGGTGATCACGGCTCCCGACGGGCGCATAATCGGCGAAGGATGGCACCGCAAATGCGGTGAGGGACATGCCGAAGTCAACGCCGTTGCCGCCGTAAATCCCGCTGACCAACCGCTGCTTAAGGAGTCGACAATGTATGTCACTCTCGAACCTTGCAGCCATTATGGCAAAACGCCGCCGTGCGCAAGTCTGCTGATCGACAGGAAGATACCAAGAGTGGTGATAGCCACAGCCGATCCTTTTGCCAAAGTGTCGGGCCGCGGAATCGCCATGCTTCGTGACGCTGGAGTGGATGTCAGCGTAGGCCTTTTTGAAAAGGAGGCCAGGCAATTGAACCGAAAGTTCATCACTGCCCACACTCTCCACCGTCCCTTCATAACTCTCAAATGGGCGCAGAGTGCCGACGGATATATCGACGGCCGCAGCCATGCCGATGCCTCGCCCGCCATAATCTCAGACGCTGCCGGTGCCGCAGAATGCCATAAACTGCGCGCCACTCACGATGCTATCCTTATAGGGAGCGGCACATTTTTTGCCGACCGCCCTTCGCTGACCGTGCGCAACTTCGCCGGAAACAACCCGCACCGTCTGGTTTACGATCGCCGGGGCCGCATTGACGGCCGCGAGGCTGAAGGATGGCAGATTCGCCGCGAGCCGACCCTTCAGCAACTCGTTGAAAACCTTTATGCGGAAGGAGTGACATCGCTGCTGGTTGAAGGAGGCCGCGAGCTGCTACAGTCCTTTATCGACGCCGGTCTGTACGACGACCTTCATATAGAGACAAGCCATTCTCTGCGGCTTGGCCATCTGCCCCTGAAAACCGAAGCACCGGTCATAACCGCTCACACCGATATTAACAATCACAATCAATAAAAATGAAGAAGTTACTTACACTTGCCGGAGCCGCGCTGATGATTGGCGCGGGTCTTTCGGCCGAAACAAGCCGTCAGAGCAAAGCTAAACCGGGCGACGTGATTCTCCACGCGTGGTCATGGTCGTTCGACACCATTGCAGCCAACATGCGCGACATTGCCGAAGCCGGCTATACATACGTCCAGACATCTCCCGCCAATGCCTGCTATGTGGGCGACAACGGAGGCATGGCCCTTTTCAGCAAAGAGGGCGACGAGAGGATGGGTAAATGGTACTATTACTATCAACCCACCGACTGGCAGATCGGCAACTACATGCTCGGCTCGCGCGATCAGTTTAAGGCGATGGCCGACAGTGCGATGAAATATAACGTCAAGATTATTGTCGACGTGCTCCCAAACCACACCGCTATCGATCACACAGCCGTGCTCCCCGGTCTGGACAATGCCGTTGGCGGTCACGAGAATCTTTATCATGCCAATGGGTTCACTCCCATAACCGATTACAACGACCGCTATCAGTGCACCACAGGCGAAATGGGAGGCCTTCCCGATGTCAACACCGAGAATCCTGATTTCCAATACTATTATCTCCAGTATGT
The DNA here is from genome assembly GCA_964556785.1 of uncultured Bacteroides sp. Classification (GTDB taxonomy): domain Bacteria; phylum Bacteroidota; class Bacteroidia; order Bacteroidales; family Muribaculaceae; genus CAG-1031. Next base: position 39,356 of record CAZKXM010000001.1, read on the forward strand.
CAACGATCTGATCAACCTCGGAACACGCGGGTTCCGCTATGACACGGCAAAACATATCGGCCTGCCGACCGACCCCCTCGATCCCAAGGCCGAGCGAAACAACTTCTGGGACGTTGCCACAGGCCGTGAAGCCGTCAAAGGATTGTGGCTGCTCATGCCCGACAGCCTCTTTATCTATGGCGAGGTGCTTCAGGACAAAAACGTAAAGGAAGAGGAATATGCCGAATATTTCGATCAGACAGCGAGCTCTTACGGCCACGCCCTGAGAAAAGTGCTCGAAGCGGGCAACGCCAATGCCGACGATATCATCAACTGGCATCATACCGAGCCTAACCATATCGTGACATGGGTTGAATCGCAAGACACATACTGCAATGCCCACGAAAGCACCTCGATTCCCGACGAACTTAGCCGTCAGGGCTGGGTTATCCTCACTTCGCGCGCACAGGGCACTCCCCTCTTCTTCAGCCGCCCCGCCGGAAGCACACGCGACAACTACTGGGGTAACAATCTGATCGGAGCCCGTGGAAACGATGAGTTCAAGCATCCCGAAGTTGTTGCAGCCAACCGTTTCCGTCAGGCCATGGCCGGTCAGGGCGAGAAGATTGAATGGACCGCAAACGGCGCAGTAGTGACCGTGAGCCGCGGCGACAAAGGCATTGCGATAGCCAATATCTCTGATAAGGCTCAGAAGCTCAAGATGGTGACAGCGCTACCCGACGGAGTTTACACCGACAAGGTTCACGGGCTGGAATTCAAGGTGAAGAATTCGGAACTCTCCGGCAAGATTCCCGCATTCAGCTCCTGCATTCTCTACTGACCCTCAATGCTGACGATGAAACAGTCGATCTGCCTGCTGCTGCCGGTGCTTATTGCCGGATGTTCAGGATCGGCTAAAACCGACACGGGCAGCCATGCTACCGACTCGGTCAACGCAACAGAGCCCGAGGTGCTCATGGAGCCGGTTGCATCATTGCCCGACACGGTGTTTCCATCGGCTCGTGAGATAGCGTTCAGCGTCACCGTAAAAGACACCGCAACAGCTCCCGAAATCAACCTCAGCACTCAGCTCTACGATTCCTCGAAAGGAATACTCACATTTCGCGGCAACCCGCGGCGCGACGCCGATTTCGGCGGACGCGTCAGCGGGCGCCCTTCCGACATCACAGTCGACTGGACATTCCGGACCGACACCGACAACCGCGACACTAAATATGGCCGTTGGGGAGGGGGAACCGGCTGGACCGGGCAGCCGTTGATTCTCAACAGCGAAGGCGGTACAAAAGAAGTGATCGTAGGGTCGCTGTCGTCAAATGTCTACTTCATCGATTTCAACACCGGAAATGAATCAAGGCCCAAACTTCCAGCGTTCAACCCCATAAAAGGAACCGTAAGCCTCGATCCGACACTCAACGGAAACCTATACGTCGGTCAGGGTGTGCCTGCTGAAGATCCGTTCGGCGCCCTGACCTACAATCTTAAAGAACACCGGCTGACCCACACCTTCGGCATGGATCCCGGAGCACGGCGCCGCTGGGGTGCCTACGACTCGTCGGCGATCCGTGTGGGAGACTTCGTTATCCGCCCGGGGGAAAACGGCACGATCTACAAATGGCTTCCCGGCGACGACGGCTCGATGAAGCTTCACAGCCTGATGTGCTACAGCGTCAACGGAGCCTCTCCGGGAATTGAATCATCGATGGCGGTGTATCGCAACTACGGATTTACGGCCGATAACCACGGCAATGTTATCTGCATCGATCTCGACACTCTGCGCCCGGTGTGGATATATCGCACGGGTGACGACTCCGATGCCACACCAGTAGTGGCTGAGGAAAGCGACGGTGTGTACCTGTATGTTTGCTCGGAGATCGACCGTCAGGGCGAAGGAACGGCACGTTTCGCCAAACTCGATGCCTTGACGGGAAGTCCGGTGTGGGAGAAACGTGAGCCCGGTTGCCGCTATGATGCCGACGAGAAGCACTTTGACGGCGGCTTTTATGCCTCTCCACTGTTAGGTCAGGGCAAATCGTCGGGGTTGATCTTCGCCAATCTTGTGCAGAACACCGACGGTCAGAACGGCTGCATGGTGGCTTACAGCCGCAAGGATGGCCGTGAAGTGTGGCGCACTCCGTTGCGCTATTACTCATGGTCGTCGCCTGTGGGATTCCTCAACGAAGCCGGCGAGATGTTCATTCTTACGGGTGACAGTGCCGGCAACCTCTATCTTATCGATGCAGCCGACGGTTCAATCATTGTGCGCCGTCGCATAGGCAGCAATTTTGAATCATCGCCGGCCGTTTCAGGCAATTCAGCCGTTGTGGGCTCCCGCGGCGATGCCATTTACAGAATTTCGATCAAATGACGCGCAGATTCTTCCTTATTCTTGCTTCAGTGCTCCTTGCCGTTTGCGGTGCAACTGCTCAGAAACTGACACCGCACAAAGGCGATGTGCCCGGTGCATATAATTTCTGGTTCTACACCCCTTATCCCACCCTTGAGAATGAGGACGAGCCGAAGCCTCTGGTGGTGTTTCTCCATGGAGCGAGCCTCTGCGGCAACAATCTTGACCGCGTGCGCCGCTACGGCACCATCGACGCTATCGAGAAAGGCCGCAAGCTCGATGCCTATGTCATTGCTCCGCAAAACCCGGGCGGTGCATGGAAGCCTGAAAAGATCATGAAGATCATCGACTGGGTTGGCGACAACCATAACCTTGACTACGACCGCGTTTACGTAATCGGAATGAGTCTCGGTGGTTACGGCACCATCGACTTGGTAGCGACTTACCCCGACGAGATCGCCGCCGCAATGGCTTTTTGCGGCGGCGGATCTGTTAGCGACCTGTCGGGACTCGCCGAGGTGCCGCTATGGATTGTCCATGGAACGGCCGACAATGCCGTCAGCGTGTCGCAGAGTGACAAGGTTGTCAACGCCGTGAAAGCTACAGGCGACGCATCGCGCCTGATCTACAACCGCGTACCCGGCATGAACCATGCCCAGCCAGCTAGATTTCTCTACATGCAGGAGAGCTATGACTGGCTGATGAGCCACAGCCTGCAAGACGAGGACCGACCGGTCACTCAGCCGTTTGACTTTACCGGCAATGTCCTTCACAAGGCCTATCAGGGACTCAAGCGAAGCAATTCGGCAGGCACGAAAAAGAAGTCGGCCTCAAAACGGCGCCGCTCATCGAGGAAACGCCGCTAAACGGCGAAGAACTTGCCTCACAGTTTTCCAGCGGGGGAAGAAGGCGTGGGGGCGCACCGTGCTGTATGACAGCACTATCAGCATCAGCGAAACGATGGCCACGATCAGCAGAAGGCCGTAGATCTCTTTCATGGCAGTCACTGTTGCCCGGCTCATCAGCATCGATATGAGCTCGCCCGGAGGTGTAACGGCAGCTTCGGGATTGAACAGCGTGAGTTCGGCACCGAGCGAGGCAGCATTAGAGGCTATCTTGTGGCTGAGGAGTTCGCCGATCAAAGCCGGGCCGAAAGTTGCACCCATGACAGCTCCCGTGAAACCATTGACAGTCAGCGCCTGGGGGAATACCTCAAACGGCAACCCGCCCTGAACAACCGAGGTGAGAAACACGATTGAGATTATAACCGACGAGGCCCCGCGACAGAACAGCGGCAGAAACAGCATCTCTTTCTCCACACCGTAGTCAACCATGAAGTAGAAAACTGCCAGATAAACGACTGCCATAGCAAAGGCAATTGCCGTCATAGTCTTGTAACGCCAGCGATGCAGAGCGAAAGTGATGTAAGTGAATCCGCAACCGGCAATGATCCCTGCAAACACAAACCAGTTGAGGTCAATGATATTCGTGTCGTCAAAACCAAGGATATGGGAGGCATAGGTGTGTTCCACCACATGCTCCGTGGCAATCAATGTGAAGAAAACCAGATAGACACCCGTTGCACGCACTACATTGCGGTTGGTTAGCGCCCGCAGGGAAATGTAGGCATTCTTCATAAAGGTGGCTCTCCACAGGATCACAACCGCACAAAGCGCTCCGATGGCAGTTGCCCAGCAAACTTCGACGCTCTCCCACCAGTCGAAATAGTTTCCGTAGACACAAACAAACGTAAAACAGAGCATGAAGCCCGACCAAAGCAGCGCGCCTGTCCAGTCGATGCCCTTGAGCGGAATGAACATCGGCGACCGCATTGGTTTGAGCAACAGCAGCACGGCTATCATCATCAAAGCCAACAGGCCGCCCATAATGAGGTGCATCTGTTCCCACTGTGAATGGAATGCCGTGTAGACCGTGGCGATGCCGCTCAGCTGGATCACACTGTAGACAACAAGATAGACATAGCAGAAAAAAATCGCCATGTCGCGCACCGGCGTGAGCCATAGCTGGATTGTTGAATTGCAGGCCAGTGTTGCCTGCATCCTGAACCATCCGGCAATGAAACAGGTGACGACAAGTACAGGAACCGATGAGGTTTCGGCACAGATAAAATTTGCGATCAGAAGCACCGCTCCGCAACAAAGCAACTGGGTGCGCGTGGAGAATCGGAACTTGATGCGGAACATCACCGCAAAGTTGATCGACATACCCACGAGCGAGGCATAGCCCGCCATCAGAATGTCTTGCTGCATCAGGGCAGTGGTTCCGGCCATATCGGTGGCTGCCGCGAGATATAAACCTCCCGAGAACTGCACCACCAGCACAAACAGAATGAATATCCACGGCTTGAGACGTCGCGGAACGATGTTGCGCATCTCAGGGATATCGAAAGGTCCCTGAGGCGGCAGATGGTCGTGACTCATCTCAATACTTTATTTCGCATTCCACATTCATCCCCGCACGGAGTTTCTGCATCGCCTCGGGCGAGTTTGACGCGTCGAAGCGTATCTTGACCGGAATGCGCTGACGCACCTTGACAAAGTTGCCCGCTGAATTGTCTTGCGGGATAAGCGACAGAGAGGCACCCGTTGCCGTAGATATCGCCTCTACAGTGCCATTGAACACAGTCCCGGGAATCGCATCGACCTTTATCTCCACCTCGCTTCCGGGCTTGATGTGACACAACTGCGTTTCCTTGAAATTTGCGTTGACCCACACATCGTCGCCGTCAACCACATCGAGCAGTGTCTGCCCCGGCTGAACCAGCTGGCCCGTCTGGATAGATTTCCGCGATGTGTAGCCGTCGCAAGGAGCGGTGATCACACTGTACGACAGGTTGAGCTCGGCCGTTTCAAGCATTGCCCTGGCAAGTTCAACGGCTGCATCGTTCTGAGCGATGCGCTGGCTCGTCTCCGACACCACCGACGATGTTGCCGACCGCTGGCGCGACATCATCTCATAGCGCGCCTTCTTGGCTTCGAAATCAGTGCGGGCGGCATCAAGCTGCCGGCGCGTCACGGCATCTTTCTCAAACAGCGCCTTGTAGCGTTCAAGATCGGCCTCAGCCAGATCCATCACCACCTTCGCCTCGGCTATGGAGGCATCGGTGACGGCCACATTGGCCGATGCCACGCCCACACTCCGGTCGGCAACCTGACGCCCGGCGAGGGCGGCCTGATAGTCGGCTGCAGCCCGCGCAACCTGAAGGCGCAGATCGCTGTCGTCGATCACAACAAGCGTGTCGCCTTTTTTCACAGGCTGAAAATCGTCGAACCTTATCTCACGGATATAACCCTGCACGCGGCTGTTGACCGGCACAATCTGGCGGCGAACCGTGGCATTATCCGTAAACTCCACGCGGCCCGGATGGATAAACTTAGTGCAGATCCACACTGCGGCGGCGCCAACTATTATGATTGTGAGGATGAAAGAAAGAATCTGTTTTGTGCGGTGACTCATATTGTTCCTGAAATGAAAAGCAGTTTATAGTAATAGTAGATAATGTTGATGCGGGCGTTGACAAGCTGTTGCTCGGCTTCGAGCTTGGAGTTGGCCGCGTCGAGAAGATCAGTGATAAGAGCCATATCGGCACTGTAGCGCGTGGCGGTGGTGTTGTAGTTGGTGCACGCAAGTTCAACACTCTTGTGGCGCATTGCCAGTTCCTCACGCGCTTCAAGATAATGGAGATAGTCGGCTTTGAGGGCCACTGCCACGTCGTCGGCCGCGGCCTGATAGTCACTGTCGGCCTTTGTGATCGCCGCGCGGCTCCGCGCAATCGATTTATTGGTTTTGTAGAGCGACGAAAGATTGTAGCTCACCCCCACTCCCGCAAACCAGTAGCTCAGGTTGCGGTTGATCGGCGGAACCTCCACAAGAATCGGGCCATCCATGGTCCAGCCGGCCTGGAGTCCGATCTTGGGTAGACGCTCGCTCCTGACAATATCGGCCGCCGTGCGGCTCATTTTCATCGACGAGCGTGCAAGCTTCAGTGCAGGCGAATTTTCTGTAGCCCGGTCATGCCACAGCAACTCGCTCTCAGCCGGCAGAGCGCGGGTGAGCAGAGTTGTGTCTGGCTCTATGGTGCTTCCCTGAGGCAGTCCGCAGGTGGTGATCAGGTCGTTGCTGAAAATATTGATCAGGTTGTTGATCTTGATCAGTTCGAGTTCAAGATTCGAGATCAGCAGCTCATAGCGCGTGATATCGTTTCTGAGCACCATTCCCTGGTCGTGGCGCGCTGTCATTTCGCGTAGCATGGCCCTTGCCTGACTTAGATTGTGCTCCACAACGGTGCGCATGTTGCGATACTTCCAGATGTCTAGATAGAAACCTGTTATTGCAAAGCGCAGATTATCGCGTTTGAGCTCGGTTGCATAGCGGGTTGCAGCTGATTTCTCGCGGGCGAGCCTGATGGCCGACGTTATCGCTCCGCCCGCATAGACCGGCTGCGACACATTGATTCCAAGCCCTGTGCCAAGGTGTGGTATCGGAGCTTTCTGATAGTCGCTGTAATTACGTGCGGTGGTAAAACCATCGCCTATATAACTCACTGAGAGTGAAGCGGAAATGTCGGGCAGACGGTGTGCACGAGCCTCGCTCTCGGCGCGGTGAGCCTCGGTTTCGGCGGCAAACATGGGTCGCAGTTGCGCGCTGTTTGTCTCGGCAATCTCAAACAGCTCCTCAAGCGAGCTGATTGCCACTGCCGGCTCTGCCGCAGCCGCAGCCCGTAAGCTCAGCATGGCTGCACACGCAAGCCACGTGAACAATCGGTGATTGATCATGAAAAATAGAATTGAAAAAAGTAAACGGTTAGAATTCTGTAAATTGTTACTCAGCGCATTTTCATGCCTTCGCGGCTATCGCCTCAGTTACAGATGCCGTACTCTTCCAATTCTCAAGAAAGCCCCAGTTCATCACAACCGGAGCAGAGCCATAAGTAAAAGGGGAAATTCTGATCAATTTTGCAGCAACTCTTTGTGAATCGCGACCGCAAAGTTAGCATTTTCGCCTCAATCCCCCAAATCAAAAAACTAAGGCGGCGGGGCGACGCGGCGCTGGGACTGATTTTTGCGGGTTGCGGCGATTGAAAGCTGCTGCAGGGAGGGCGTGAATGGAAAAAATTCACTAATTTTGTGCTTTCAAAAGTCAATTCACGCAATGGTTGTATTTTTCAAAAAAGGCGCCGGCCTGATAACTGCCGTCGAGACCGACCACAAACTCGATGCTTCGGAACTGGAACGCCTGTCGTGGCTCTTTGACGGAGCCAAACCTCTTTCCGGTAACCGGGTCAAGGGAACCTTCATCGGTCCGCGCCGCGAGATGATAACTCCGTGGAGCACCAACGCAGTAGAAATCACCCAGAACATGGGTTTGACGGGCATTTCGCGCATAGAGCGCTATGAGCTTTCGCGTGAGGAGGAACCCCGTCACGACAAAATGCTTGAGCGCGTTTATCACGATCTTGACCGCAACATCTTCAAGGTTGACCGTGAGCCGGAGGAGATTGTGTATATCGACGACATCAGGGAATACAACCGCAGCGAGGGCCTCGCACTCAATCCCGACGAGGAGGAATATCTGCGCGGACTTGCCGACCGTCTGGGCCGCAAGCTCACCGACAGCGAGGTGTTCGGTTTCTCGCAGGTGAATTCAGAGCACTGCCGCCACAAGATTTTCAACGGCACTTTCATTATCGACGGACAGGAGAAGCCGATGTCGCTGTTCAAAATGATCAAGAAGACATCGCAGGTCAACCCCAACACACTTGTCTCGGCCTACAAGGATAATGTGGCCTTCGTGAAAGGCCCGAAGGTCGACATGTTCTATCCCGAGCATCCCGAGAGGCCCGACTTCTATAATGTCAAGCCGGTGAAGACTGTGCTCTCGCTCAAGGCTGAGACACACAACTTCCCCACAACTGTTGAGCCGTTTAACGGAGCGGCAACAGGCAGCGGCGGCGAAATCCGCGACCGTCTCGGCGGTGGCAAGGCATCGCTTCCGCTGGCAGGAACGGCGGTTTATATGACAGCTTACCCCCGCATGATGCCGGGACGCCGCTGGGAGATGATGATGAACCCGCGAGTGTGGCTCTATCAGACACCGTGCGACATCCTCATCAAGGCCTCGAACGGCGCAAGCGATTTCGGCAATAAATTCGGGCAGCCCCTGATCTGCGGCTCTCTGCTCACTTTCGAACACGACGAAAACGGCAAACAGTTTGCCTACGATAAGGTGATAATGCTCGCCGGTGGCGTGGGCTACGCACTGGAGAAAGATGCAATCAAAGGCGTTCCCGAACCCGGACAGGCCGTGGTTGTGATGGGCGGCGATAACTATCGTATCGGTATGGGTGGAGGCGCAGTGTCGTCGGTCGAGACCGGCAGCTACGACAACTCGATCGAGCTCAATGCCGTGCAGCGTGCCAATCCCGAGATGCAGAAGCGCGTCAGCAACGTGATCCGCGCCCTGGCCGAGAGCGACAACAATCCCATCATATCGATCCACGACCATGGCGCTGGCGGCCACCTCAACTCTCTCTCCGAGCTGGTGGAGGAAACCGGCGGACACATCGATATGTCGGCCCTGCCTGTTGGCGACTCCACTCTGTCGGCAAAAGAGATTATCGGCAACGAGAGTCAGGAGCGCATGGGCATGGTGATCGGAAAGAGCGACACAGCGCTTGTTGAAGAAATCGCGGCACGCGAGCGTGCTCCGATGTATGTGGTGGGCGAAACCACCGGCGACAAGCGCTTTGTGTTCGAACAGGCCGACGGAGTTAAGCCTATCGACCTCGAACTGACCGACATGTTCGGCAATCCGCCCAAAACCGTGATGCGCGATGTCACAGTCAATGAAACATACAGTGACCCCGAATATACCGACGCCAATATTGAAGACTATGTGCGCGACGTGCTGAGTCTTGAAGCAGTTGCCTGCAAGGACTGGCTCACCAATAAGGTTGACCGCTCCGTAACCGGCAAAATCGCCCGTCAGCAATGTCAGGGCGAGCTTCAGCTCCCGTTGAGCGACTGCGGCGTCGTGGCCCTCGACTATAACGGAAAAGCAGGTATCGCAACCTCGATTGGTCATGCCCCGCAAGCTGCGTTGGCCGACTCGGCACGCGGCTCGGTGCTCGCTATCGCCGAGGCTCTCACCAACATTGTGGGCGCTCCGATGACGGACGGGCTGCGCTCGGTGTCGCTCTCAGCCAACTGGATGTGGCCCTGCCGCAACGAGGGTCAGGACGCAGCGCTCTATCGCGCCGTGGAAGCCTGCTCTGAGTTTGCCTGCGCATTGGGAATCAATATTCCCACCGGCAAAGACTCGCTCTCGATGACGCAGAAATATGGCGACAAGAAGGTTTATGCGCCCGGCACAGTCATTATCTCGGCCGCAGGCGAGGTTCGCAACGTGCGCCGCGTTCTGTCGCCGGTTCTTGCGCGCAAGGCATCTACACTCTACTATGTCGACTTCTCGGGCGACAAGCTCGAACTCGGCGGCTCTGCATTCGCCCAGAGTATGTGCAAGGTTGGCAGCCGCGTGCCCACCGTCACCGATCCTTCGCAGTTCGTCAAGACATTCAACGCAATTCAGAAACTGGCGTTCAACCGTCAGATTCTGGCTGCTCACGATGTGTCGGCCGGTGGTCTGGTGACGACACTTCTCGAAATGACCTTCGCAAACACAGCCGGCGGTATCGATTTCACCACCGAAGGATTTGCCGCTATCGGCGAGCACGATCTTGTGAAGATTCTCTTTGCCGAAAATCCGGCTCTGGTGATTCAGGTTGCCGAAGACAAGCGCGAGCGCGTTGAGGCCGCTCTCAGCGAGGCAGGCACACGCTTCTTCGCCATCGGATCGCCGGCAGAGGAACGCCTGCTCACAATCAAGCACGGCGACGATAACCTCCAGATGCTCGGCATCGACCATCTGCGCAACGTGTGGTTCTATCCCTCCTATCTCCTTGACTGCGAACAGAGCGGTGAAAAGCAGGCAGCTCTCCGCTATGAGAACTTCAAGAAACAGCCTCTGCGCTACCGAATCCCCGCCGCCTTCAAGGGCTCTGTCGAAGGGCTCGGCGCAAAGCGCACGGGTGTGAAGGCCGCCATTATCCGCGAAAAGGGCACCAACGGTGACCGCGAGATGGCCTATTCGCTCTATCTAGCCGGATTTGACGTGAAGGATGTCCACATGTCTGACCTTATGAGCGGGCGCGAAACCCTCGAGGATGTCAACATGATTGTGTTCTGCGGCGGTTTCTCCAACTCTGATGTGCTCGGTTCGGCTAAAGGATGGGCCGGTGCGTTCCTCTGGAACGACAATGCGCGCCGCGCCCTCGAGAACTACTATAAACGCACCGACACCCTCTCGCTCGGTATATGCAACGGTTGCCAGCTGATGGTTGAACTTGACCTTATCAATCCTTGCCACTCCAAGAAAGCATCGATGACCCACAACGTAAGCCATAAGTTTGAATCGCAGTTCTTAGGCCTCACCATTCCTGAAAACAACTCGGTGATGCTCGGATCGCTGTCGGGAATGAAGCTGGGCATCTGGGTTGCGCACGGCGAGGGACGGTTTGAGCTGCCGATGGCTCTGAGCGAATATAATGTCGTGGCCAAGTACAGCTATGCCGCCTATCCGGGCAATCCCAACGGCTCGCGCGGTGCCGTGGCGGGTATCTGTTCAGACGACGGTCGCCATCTTGCAATGATGCCTCACCTTGAGCGTGCCATCTTCCCCTGGCAGTGCGGCTTCTATCCGGCCAACCGCCGCAATGAGGAAGTGACTCCCTGGTTCAGCGCTTTTGTCAACGCACGCCGCTGGATCGAAGAACACACAAAGTAAGATCCAACTGATCACGCATACATAAAAGAATCAGCGCCGGTGTCACGAGCAACCGGCGCTGATTCTTTATTCTGACGGCGGATGGCGTTCTACTTCTGCCCTACCGCCTTAGCTGTTATGGCACACACGCATGAGTCCGACCACACATTCTCTGCAGTCTCAATCATGTCGATAACCGTGTAGATCGGCAAAATTATACCCATGATGGTGATGTTGGCACCAATGCCCGACATCAGCGAGAGCGTAAGGAAATAGCATCCCATAGGCACTCCTGCATTGCCGAATGCCGACAGAACCGAGATCAGCACCCAGACGCAGATCGATGCCCACGATAGATCCATGCCGTTGTTCTGCATCACAAACATCGATGTCACCAGAATGAAGGCTGCGCATCCGTTCATATTGACCGTCGTGCAGATCGGTAGCACGAACCGCGCCACTTTCGGACTGATGTTGAGTCGCTCCTCAGCACACCGGATAGTAACAGGAAGCGTGGCAGCCGAACTCTTGGTGAACAGTGCCATCAGCACGGCCTGTCCCATTCCGGCCAAGGTTTTGATCGGGTTCAAACCCTTGGCGAGCAAGAACAGAGGCAACACGACGAAGAACTGCAGACAGTTACCGGCGATGATCACCACCACATACTTTCCGAGCGAGTCGAGCATGGTGCTTCCGCCAACCTCCGCAACGAGCTGGGCAGCAAAAGCTACAATACCGATTGGCAACGTGGCTATGAGCCAGCGTATGAGAAGATACAGAAGTTCCTGAAGCCCTTCGAGACCTTTGATCACGGTGGTTTTTGCATCGCTTGCGGGAAGTTTCGACAGGCCTATGCCGACTGCGAAGCAGATCAGCAACAGTGCCAGCACATTGCCGTCGAGAAGCGGACGCACGATATTGTCGGGTATCACCGACAGAATATGGTCGGCATACGAAAAGTGTGCCGCTGCTTCAGCTCCTTCAGGTGCATTTTCAGCCCCGATCACACTTGCCGGGAGATTTCCGGGAGCTATGAGCTGATAGAGACCGAGAGCCACAATGGCGGCCGAGAATGTGGTCAGCAAGGTGTAGGTCAGCGTGGTGCGGAACATCCGGCCCATCTCCTTTCCTCCGCCAAGCGAGGCGAGAGTGGTTATGACCGCGAGCACGATTGTCGGTACGGCCAGCAGACGGAAAAGGCGCGTGTAGACCGTGGCGATAAAATTCATCACCGCATCCACCACTCCGTTGTGAAGGAGTCCGATTCCGGCGCCGACAATCATCGCCCCGAACCAGAGCAGCATTTGTGAACGTTTCATTATCGTTTAGCCTTAAATTCTTTCAATGCGGTCCAAAGTCTGTGGACCGGGAGCCCCATCACGTTATAGAAACTGCCGTTGATGCTCCTGATACCGATTGCTCCTATCCACTCCTGAATGCCATAAGCGCCGGCTTTGTCAAGCGGACGGCAACGGTCGACATAGTGCGCGATTTCAGCCTCGCTGAGTTCGGCAAACTCAACCGTCGACGGAACGCTGAAGCTTTCAGAATTATCAAGAGTGCAGATGGTTACTCCTGACACCACTGTGTGCTTTCTCCCCGAGAGCAGAGCCAGCATGCGCCGCGCGTCGGCTTCATCATGGGGCTTGCCGATAACCTGACCGTCGACAATCACTATCGTGTCGGCCGTAATGAAGAGATCATTCCTGCCCATTATGCTGCGATAAGCATCGGCCTTGAGCCGCGACAGAAATTCAGGCACTTTCTCAGCCTCAAGTTCAGGAGGATAAACCTCGTCAATCTCAATCTTGGGAGCAAGCGAGAACGGAATGTCGAGCAGCTCCATCAGCTCGCGTCGGCGAGGCGAGCCGCTTGCGAGAGTTATGTGATAGTCTTTTAGATTTTCAAGAAATTCCATGTCCTAAAAGAATAATGTCGGTTATCTACCATCCGAAAGCATCTGAGTGTGACATCCAGAGGCCTTTAGCCTTCAGTATCTGCTCAAGCACATCGCGCCCAACTCCGTAGCCCCCGGCAGCAGGAGATATATAACGGGCCGATTCCTTGGCTTCGACAGCCGCATCGGCGGGAGCCACGGCGAGCCCCACGGCACGCATCGATGGAATATCAGGGATATCGTCGCCCACGTATGCAACCTCATCGGGCTTCAGGGCATTATCCGCCATCCACTGCTGCAACACCGGAAGCTTTTCAGAGGCACGAAGAAATATATCTGTAAGCCCAAGTCCGCTAAACCTCACCCTGACGGCTTCGCTGTCACCACCGGTTATGATTGCGAGCTTCAGTCCTTTCTTCACCGCATGCTGCAACGCGTAGCCATCCTTGATATTGACCATTCGCAGCGGTTCGCCCGAAGCACTCATCGGGATGGTTGACGGTGACAGGACACCGTCAACGTCAAACACCACGCCCTTGATTTTCGTCAGATCGTATGGAATCATATCGTTTGCAGATTGAGCGCGAAAGCATTTCGTAAATAGCCGCACGGTCGGGAGTGAGCTCCGACAGGTGTGCGTCCATCACCCTCTTGTCACCCCTGCGTGCAGGTCCCGTCTGTCCATCGGCCGGATGTCCGCTGAGAGCCTTGCGGAGCGTCTCGTCGAGTAACGGACCGAGCACGCTGAAATCAAGGTCTGCTTCAGTGAGAATATCGTCGGCGATTGCCCACAGGTGGTTGGTGAAATTACAACCGAACACCGCCGCGATATGCAGTTTCCGCCGCAGGGAGCTGTCGGCCGCATAGATACGGCTGGAAATGCTGCCGGCAAGCCTGTTCAGTAAATCTATAGTCATTTTGTCAGACCCCTCGACAAAGAGCGGCACTTCCGAAATATCAACCCGGTGTCTTTTCGAGAATGTCTGCAGCGGATAAAGCACCCCGAAATGTGGCGAAAGCGGCTCCAGAACTGTTACCGGAACCGATCCTGATGTGTGGGCCCACACACTCTTTTCATTGCGCGGCAACGTTGCAGCGAGCTGAGCGAGCGAATCATCACTAACAGCAAGGATATATAGGTCGGCATCAGGGGTCAGTGCCGACGGATTGTCAATGGCATCGGCATGCGCGAGCATCGACGCAAGCGCATGGGCATTGTCGATCTTGCGGCTCAGAACCTGAATCACGCTGAAGCCCTGGGTAGCATCGATGGCTGGCGCGAGCGACTCGGCCACTCCGCCCGAACCGATAAAGGCTACCCTTATATCGCCTGACTCAGGCATCCTGGCGATAGGTGCCGATATGAACTTTCTCCCAAAGCAACTTGTCAGGATCGACCGGCTTGCGGTTTTCGTCGGGATGGCCCAGTGTGACAATACACATAGGGTTGAGCGATTCGGGGATATTGAGCGCGTCTCTGACAAACTCCTCGGCCGGATAGCCTTCGGCGCCGAATCGGCCTCTCACTTCAACCCAGCAAGCTCCCAATCCAAGAGCGGCAGCCTGGAGGAGCATGAAGCTCGCGGCAACCGAGCCGTCTTCAATCCACGCCTCCGATTTCTGAGGATCCATACACACCACAACTGCCATCACGCAGTTCTTTACCGGCACCGTGCCTCCTGTCTTGCAGTCGGCAAGCCGGGTGAGCATATCCTTGTCCTCAACCACCACAAACTCCCAAGCGCGGCTGCTCTTTGAGCAAGGAGCGAGCAATGCAGCTTCGAGAATCAGCTTGACATGTTCGGGATCGATCGGCTGATCGGTGTAACGGCGAATTGAATGACGCTCAAGGAGCATCTGATGAAAGTCTTTCATTGTCAGTGAGGATGAATGGTTATCGGGCACACACCCAGGCATCGGGATAGCGGCTCTTTATAGAGTTTGACTTCGCCACGGCCCCTTCGAATGTCGGCGCGCCGGCGGCATAGACCCTGTAGCGCCCCTGATTGACGACAATCCTGAGCGAATTATCGCCCTGCGAAGCGATGAATTTCTTGGCAAGCCGTTCACTTGGAAGCGAGGCCACAACCACACAGTAGTCCGGAACCTGAGCGAGCGATGCATCGGCATTTCCTGATGTGACAGGCTTCGATATATCGGTTACCGACACCGTGGCGTCGGGATCGTCGGGCATAGCGATGCAAAGCTCGGTGGCAGCCTCGATATCATCTGTCAGAATCTCTACAGGACGCGAAGGATTTGCCGGCGACATCGACGCAAAGTCAATGTGACCGCCCCCTTGCGGAACCAGCGAGCTGTCGGTAGCCGCGAAGCCTGCTGCGAGGAACACTGCGACAGATGCGGCGACACGTATAAACAAAGGAACGCGCTTACGGCGACGTGGCGCCACGTCGCCAGCAAGCTCAGTGTCGGGCATCGCGGCGTCTGCCACGGCGGCTTGCGCCTCTAACCCATCGAGCTCGGGAAGCGCCGCGTAGGCTACGTTTGACATAGTGTCGGCCGCAGGCTCGAACAGAGGAGTGGCTCCTGAGGCGGCGCGGCTGAAACGCCCGATTCTGGGGATAATCAACTCACCGTCGAGATCGAGCTGATGACGGAGCGAATCCATCTCCATCTCAACAGCCTCGGCGGCTTTGACATAGGGGATGCGCTCTTTGCGGCTCACACTCGATGCCAGAAGCCCGTCGGTTACATTGATCGTCGCATTAAACGTAAGTTCGCGCCGCGGCGGCAGATAGGTCGATCTGACGGAATCAAAATGAGCAGGCACGCGGCGCGAAATCAGCGCCCCGAGGCCCGGCATGATCACGCAGTCGTGCCGCGAAATCAGATAGGCAATATGTTCCGTGAGATTGATCATATCTGTGGCAAAGTTAGCAAAAAATTCCATTGGCGGCAAAATCCTTCGCCGAATTTGCAGTTGCGAAAAAAATGTGTTAATTTTGGAAGCAGCAACCGAACCAAACCGCCCTGAAGGTTGTTGGAAGATAAAACCGAAAATTATTTCGAAAAAATTCAATATAGTTATGAAAGCATTAAACGTTGTTTTAGCAGTTATCGGCGGTGCCGTTGCCGGCGCCACAGTTGGTCTTCTCCTCGCTCCCGAAAAGGGTGAAAAAACCCGTGAGGACATCGTTGAATTCCTCAAGAGCAAGGGTGTGAAGCTCCGCAAGAGCAAAATCGAAGAACTCGCCGACGAGATCGCCGAAGAAATGGAAAACCGCTGATCATTTGATCATCCGGCTTAATGAATTCTCATTCTCCCTCCCCTCCCTAATTTTCAAAATTCTTCAGAAATGAACAACCTCACACTGCTTTATGCATTTCTTGGCGGTGCCATCGTAGGTGCCGGAGCCGCAATCCTCTTCGCTCCCGAGAAGGGCGAGGATGTCAGAGCACGCATCAAGGCAATCCTTCGCAAGAAAGGCATCTGCTGCAGCGACACAGAGATCGACGCTCTTGTTGAGCAACTCACAACCGAGCTCGACGACTGATCACACTCTCTCGTCAGCGATCGCTGCCGCCAGGGTTACAATCCTGCGTGCCGGCGGTTTGACAAGCGGCACCGGAAGCGCATCAGTCACTTCCGGCGATCGTTTTTATCCAAAAGTTAACATCATACAGATCTTCACGTTATGGCCGAAGAAACATCAATAAAGTCATTATGGAACGAGCTTAAACGCTATCTCGAGCTCAACATCGAGTATGCCAAGCTCACCGGCGCTGAAAAGGTGACCCTCCTCCTCACAGCCATGGCCACGGTGGCAGTGATAGGAGTGCTGGGCATACTGATCTTTTTCTTTGTGTCGATAGCATGCGTTCACTGGCTCGGAAACGTTATGAACATCGCCATCGCCTATTCAATCATGGCAGGTGTCTATGTGCTGCTCCTTGTTGTGGCTCTCGTGTTCCGCCGCCTGCTTATCATCAATCCCATAGCAAAATTCATTTCGCGCCTTTTTCTGCGCTGATAATTCACACGACTTATGGCAAACGAAAAGAACCTCGTCAGCGAACAGCCTCAAAAAGAGGAGAAATGGAACGGTTACACCCTCGAAGACCTGCGTTACCGCAGAGCCTATGTAGCCGCCAGGCTTGAGCTTGAGAAAGAACGGCTTAACCACAATGCCGGAGCGATGCGCAAAGGAGTGAAAAACTCTGCCAACGGAGTTGTGCGCCGCGTCACATCGGCCGTGCCGTTTTTCGAATATGGCATAATGGCCTATTCCGTTGGGTCGAAGCTGTTCAGAGTGCTGGGAAAATTCCGCAGGAAAAAGAAATAAAATTCGTAACTTTGCCCGTAGAACCCCCAAACAGGCATAAATGAACGATTACATAGAGGCGCGCATCGACCTGTCGCCTTGCTCTGAAACCATAACCGACATTGCGGCAGCCATGCTGGCCGATGTCGGCTTTGAGAGTTTTGTGGCTGACGAAAACGGCCTCACAGCCTATATCCGCAAAGAGCTGTTCAACCGCGAAGCGATCGGCGACGCCCTCGAAGCTATGCCGGTCGACACCGAGGCGAAAATCAGTGTCACCGAGATCGAGGGGCGCGACTGGAATGCCGAATGGGAGCGCAACTATTTCCAGCCCATTGTAGCCGGAGGCGGCCGCTGCGTGATCCACAGTTCGTTTCACACCGGATATCCCGAAGCTGAATTCGATATCACCATCGATCCCAAGATGGCGTTCGGAACAGGCCATCATGCCACGACATCTCTCATAATCGACCGCCTCCTCGAAATGCCGCTCAAGGGGCGCAAGGTGATGGACATGGGCACCGGAACAGCGATCCTCGCCATCCTTGCAGCCATGCGCGGAGCCGAGGTGAAAGCCGTTGAAATCGACGAGTTCGCCCACACGAATGCACTCGAAAACGTGAAACTAAACGGACATCCGGAAATTGAAATAGCACTCGGCGATGCGTCGGCACTCGAATCGGTTTCAGACATCGACCTCTTTCTGGCAAACATTAACCGCAATGTCATCACGGCTGATCTGCCCCTCTATGCCCGGACGCTCGCTCCGGGAGCCGACGTGATTCTCAGCGGATTCTACGTAGAGGATATTCCCGTTGTTGCCCGGGCAGCGGCTCAGTGCGGGCTCGCGGTTGTTGACCACACCGAGCGAAACCGTTGGGCATCAATCCATCTCAAAGCCTCATAACCAACTTCATTCCATCACCTTCCATCACAAAGCCTCCATGAATATATTGCGCAAGTTAATGCTTTGGGCTGCCATCGCAACCGCGACACAGGCACTGTGTCAGCAGGCCCAGACTGAAAACCACTGTAAATTCACGTGGGGCGCCGATGCGGGCGCATCGGTAGATGTGGTGGGCAACGACATGTCAACCTTAGCCCTTAACGCCTACTTCGGCTGGCAGAACCCCTATGTCGACATCATGGGAGTGGGTGCCGGCATCGACATGATGGTGAGCAACAATGCCCGCGCCTTTCCCCTCTTCGGCATTCTGCGCACAAGCTTCCGCGACAAGCCCTCGCTTTGTTTCATGGATCTCCGCTTCGGAGCCGTGCTCAACGAGATGTGGGACACCTCCCGCAAATGTGCGGTTTACGCCTCTCCCGGCGTGGGCTTCAATCTCGCCTTCAGCAAAAAATTCAAGAGCTACATCATTATCTCTTACACATACAACGGCTTAAAATTCACTTCGGCCGATGCCGACCCTATCGACACATTCAACGGCCTCCACTCGGTTGACGCGCGGATAGGCATCAGCTTCTGAAAAAATAATGCTTGCGCTTACCTGACACCCTGTCTCAGCGAACCGTCAGGGGCGAAAACGTGTTGTAAATTCATTAACACAATGAATTATGGACACTAAAAAGCCAAAAAAAGTCGCCGGACAGGTTGCCGAGATGCTTGCCGACGCTGGTGTGAAACACCTCTATGCCATTACGGGCGACAGCCTGAACGATCTTACTGATGCAATAGCTGCCGACGGAAGGGTTAAGTTTGTCCACATGCGCCATGAAGAATCGGGCGCGTTTGCCGCAAGCGCCGAAGCCCAACTGACCGGACGGCTCGCTGCCTGCGCCGGCAGTAGCGGCCCGGGACACGTACACCTGATCAACGGCCTCTATGATGCCCAGCGCAGCAATGCGCCGGTGCTCGCCATTGCATCGACATGCGCGTCGGCAATGTTCGGCACGGAGTATTTTCAGGAAACCAACCCTACCCTGCTGTTCTCAAACTGCAACGTCTACAACGAGATGGCCGTCACCCCCACCCAGGTTCCCCACATGCTTCAGGCTGCAATGCAGGAGGCTGTGGGTCGCGGCGGTGTCGGTGTGGTTGGTCTTCCCGCCGATGTGATAGGTCAGCCCGCTGTCGACTCATACGCTTCAACCACTCCTCTTTACACCCGGCGCCTCCCCGAGCCGTCAGCTGCCGAGATCGATGCTGCGGCAAAACTCATCAACGAGGGTGCTACGGTTGCCATCTTTGCCGGCCACGGAGCAAGCGGAGCCGCCGATCTGGTCAACGAGCTGTCAGAGAAACTCAACGCCCCTATGGCCACGACCTACAAGAGTCAGCTCGAACTCATGGGAAAATGCAAGAACTATGTCGGCCACATGGCATACCTTGGAATGTGGTCGGCTGAGCAGGCTGTCGCTTCGGCCGATGTGCTGATTTTGCTGGGCATGAACTTCCCCTATCCCGGATTCTTCCCCGATGACAAAAAGACAATTCAGGTTGATGTGAGGGCTGAGCGACTTGGACGCAAGACCAAGGTTGACGTAGGTGTTAGATCTGACGTAGGCCTGTTCCTGTCGGCGTTGCTACCGAAGGTTAATGCTAAACCCGACACCACCTTCCTCAACGGGGCCCTTTCCGATTATGCCGCCATCAAGGAGAAATTCGCCGAGCCGGTGAAGAATCCCGGTACAAATGGCTCGATACGCCCCGAATACATGCTCAGCCTGCTTGACCGGCTGGCCGACGACAATGCCGTGTTTACCGTTGACACAGGCATGAACAATCTTTGGACCTCCCACTATCTCACCCAGAAAGTCGATCGCCGCATGTTAGGCTCGTTCTCTCACGGATCCATGGCCAATGCCATGCCGATGGCTATCGGGGCGAAGTTTGCCTGCCCCGACAGGCAGGTGATAGCCGTGTGTGGCGACGGCGGTTTCGCCATGCTGATGGGTGAATTGCTCACAATAGTGCAATATAACCTTCCCGTCAAGCTGCTCGTTGCCGACAACCGCAGCCTCGCCTTTGTCAAATGGGAAATGGAGATGGCCGGCCTGACTCCGAATGAAACCGACCTGAAAAATCCCGACTTCGGTAAGATGGCCGAGGTGGTGGGGCTCCAAGCCGAGACTGTCGACGATCCCGCCGAGCTCGAAGCCGCTATGAAGCGCTGGCTGGCAGCCGACGGCCCTGCCCTTCTGTCAGTTGTCACCGATACTGACGCTGCCTCCTTCAGCTTCTCAGAAAAGCTCATGGAGTCAGCACGCCCCGGAAATCCGCTGAGCAACTTCGGCCCGTTAGGTAGCTGATTCGATTTCCGTCACAACAGAAATAACAAGGCCCGCTGAAAAAATTCGGCGGGCCTTGGTTTATTCAGATTGATTATTGAGCCGTATCAGATCCAGCGAACGAACGCGAAGTCCTGACGGGTGGGCAGGTCGGCATTCTTGGGGAAGAGACGGAAGGCATAGCGGAACATGCCGGGATCATGGAGGCGACCGTTGTAAACAAAGGTTGCCACATTGCCGTCGAGCTGTGTCAGCTCAAATTCACTCGACTCCTCAAACTCCTCCTGACCGTTGACGATCTTGTAGACAACCATCTCGAGTCCAAGGTCGCGGCCAATGCCGTTAGTGTCGACAACAGCCTTGAAATGGAACTCCTGACCGGTGTTTCCGGCACCCGAGAGCTGATCAACGCCATCGAGCGACAGCACTTTCACTCCGTCCCACTCGCGGGCAAACTTTTCTTTCCAAGCAGCCATCTCGCGCGCTTTGCGGAAGTTGTCGGCTGCCAGCGAATCAAAGCGGCGTGCCTCTTTGTCATAGAAGCGCGAGATATAATCGTCGATCATTCGCTTCATGGTGAAGTGAGGCGCGATATTGCCGATCGAACGCTTGATATACTGGATCCACTCAGGCGAGTAGCCCTTCGAATTCTTGGCGAAGTAGAGAGGCACGATCTCGATTTCGAGCATCGAATAGATTGTAGCTGCGTCAAGCTTGTCCTGCTGACCCTGATCGGCGCAAGTGCGCTTCTCGGTGAGAGCCCATCCGGCTTTTTCGTCGAAGCGATAGCCTT
>CAZKXM010000002.1:0-57376 GCA_964556785.1 uncultured Bacteroides sp.
GGCCTCAAGCTCGATGGGACGTTTGGCAACATGGCTCGGAGTAACAGCAATGGGGGGATTGTCGTCTTTAGGCTTCTCGACGGCGATCAGCACACCGCTGCGCGATCCGTCGCGATACACTGTGCAGCCTTTGCAGCCCGACTTCCATGCCTCGACGTAGAGCTTGTTGACCAGTTCCTCGGTGACGTTGGCCGGAAGATTGATGGTAACGGAAATGGAGTGGTCAACCCATTTCTGGATAGCGCCCTGCATCCTCACTTTCTCCATCCAGTCGACATCGTTAGCCGTTGCGTTGGCATAAGGCGAGCGGGCAACAAGGTCGTCGATCTGCTCCTGTGTGTAATCGTGGCGTACCTCAATATCATTGATGCGCATCCACTCCTCGAATTTGGGGTGGAACACGGTGTATTCCTCAAATGAGTCACCGCTATCGTCGACATAGTCAACCCTCACGTTCGGATCTGAGGGGTTAACTTTGCGGCGGCGACGGTAAACGGGCATGAACACCGGCTCGATACCCGACGATGTCTGTGTCATCAGGCTTGTGGTGCCCGTGGGTGCGATGGTTAGACACGCGATGTTGCGACGTCCATGTTTGGCCATTTCAGCATAAAGCTCGGGATCAGCCTCGCGCAGGCGGTTGATGAACGGATTGTTTTTCTCTCGCTCGGTGTCGTAGATCGAGAAAGCACCGCGCTCCTTTGCCATCTGAACCGACGAGCGGTAGACAGCCAGCGCGAGAGCTTGCTGAACCTTCACGGCGAAGTCGGTGGCCTCTGTTGTGCCGTAGCGTAGACCGAGTGCGGCGAGCATGTCGCCTTCGGCGGTGATACCCACACCGGTGCGGCGCCCCTTGAGCGTTTTTTCGAGAATCTTGTGCCATAGCTCAAGCTCGGTAAGCTTTACGCTGTCGCTTTCGGGGTCGCTTTTGATTTTTGCTATGATAGCCTCGATTTTTTCTTTTTCGAGGTCGATGATATCGTCCATCACACGCTGGGCCTTACCGACATGGTCGGCAAACTTGTCGAAGTTGAAGGTTGCGTTGGGTGTGAAAGGATTGTCGACGTAGCTGTAGAGATTGATGGCGAGGAGGCGGCAGCTGTCGTAAGGACAGAGGGGGATCTCGCCGCAAGGATTGGTTGAGATGGTGCGGAAACCAAGATCGGCATAGCAGTCGGGAATGCTCTCGCGGATAATGGTGTCCCAGAACAGCACACCGGGTTCGGCGCTTTTCCATGCGTTATGGACAATCTTGTTCCAGAGCGCCTTGGCATCGATATCCTTGGTTACGATCGGGTTTGCTGAATCAGTGGGATACTGCTGACGGTAAGGAACGCCCTCGAGTGCGGCATTCATGAAATCGTCATCGATCCTGACCGACACGTTTGCCCCTGTGATTTTGCCCTCAACCATCTTGGCGTCGATAAAATCTTCGGCATCAGGGTGCTTGATTGACGCCGACAGCATCAGCGCTCCGCGGCGGCCGCCCTGAGCCACCTCGCGTGTTGAGTTGGAGTAACGCTCCATGAACGGAACGAGGCCGGTCGAAGTGAGGGCCGAGTTGTGGACAGGCGTGCCCTTCGGACGCAGCGACGACAGGTCGTGACCAACACCTCCGCGGCGTTTCATGAGCTGAACCTGCTCCTCATCGATCTTGAAGATGGCACCGTAAGAGTCGGGCTCGTCATCCAGGCCCACAACAAAGCAGTTTGAGAGCGAAACGGTCTGCATTGTGTTGCCGATTCCCGACATCGGGCTTCCCTGAGGAACAACGTAGCGGAAATGATCGAGCAGACCAAAGACCTCATCGTGGGTCATGGGGTTGGGATAGTTGTTTTCAATCCTGACGATCTCGCTGGCGATACGATGGTGCATGTCGGCCGGAGTTTTTTCAAAAAAATGGCCGTCGGAGTCCCTGAGGGCATATTTGCTCGACCACACGCGTGCGGCAAGTTCATCGCCTTCAAAATACTCCAGTGATGCCTTGTAGGCATCGTCGTAGGTGTAAGTCTCTTTGGTATTCATGGCGATGCAAATATCAATATAAATGATTTAACTTCAAAATCGAGTTGTGCGATTTTCCAAAAATGTAAATAACTTTTTCAGAGTGCCGGCAAAAGTTTCCCGTTTTTGAAATTTTGGTTACTTTTGCGGCATGGAAAAAAGTGAGTTTTTCAGGACACGGCGAACCATCCGCCGCTATAGCGACAAGCCGGTAAGCGACGAGTTGCTCCGCGATATGCTCGAACAGGCATCGCATGCGCCTACAACGGGTAACATGCAGCTTTACAGT
The DNA here is from genome assembly GCA_964556785.1 of uncultured Bacteroides sp. Taxonomy (GTDB): domain Bacteria; phylum Bacteroidota; class Bacteroidia; order Bacteroidales; family Muribaculaceae; genus CAG-1031. The sequence continues at coordinate 2,294 of CAZKXM010000002.1, forward strand.
GTGATAATCACTCGTGATCAGGAGATGAAAAAGCGGCTTGCGCCCGCCCATTTCAACCAGCCTACGGTTGAAGGGTGCCAGGTTGTGCTGACATTCTGTGCCGACTATAATCGGTTCGTCAAATGGTGTGAGGCTTCAGATGCTGTTCCCGGATATGGAAATTTTCAGTCATTTATGACTGCCGTTATCGATACGGTTATCTTCGCACAGCAGTTTTGCACTATTGCTGAAATGAACGGCCTCGGATGCTGCTATCTCGGCACCACCACCTACAATGCTCCCATGATCAGCGAGGCGCTTGGACTGCCGACAATGGTTGTTCCGGTTGTCACACTCACTCTCGGCTGGCCCGACGGTCAGAGCGAAGTCAGCGATCGTCTCGCCCCTGAAGCCTTTATGCACGCTGAGCGATATTCAGACTATTCGCCCGCCACTGTAAAGGCTCACTTTGCCGAAAAGGAAGCTCGCGAAGATTCGGCCCGCTTCGTTGCAGAGAATGGAAAGCAGACCCTCGCTCAGGTGTTTACCGACGTGCGCTATACCCGTGAGGCGGCCGAGCATTTTTCGCGGGTCTACCTCGCCCACATATTAGATAAGGGCTTCTGAACCGAGGGCTGCTTCAAGGCGGCGAAGTCCCTCCAGCAAGGTAGAGCGCGGACACGCAATGTTAAGGCGGATAAACCCTTCACCGGCCGATCCATACATTGTTCCCGGATTGATGTGGAGATGGCCGCGGCGCATCACGATGTCAGCCGCTTGCTCCGATGTCAATCCCAGCTGACGGATGTCGATCCATAACAGGTAGGTGCCCTCAAGCTTTGGCATGGACAGCGCCGGCAGTCTCTCGCGAAGGAAATCTCTGACTGTTAGATAGTTTTCCCAGAGGTAACGCTTCAGCGCCTCAAGCCATGGCTCGCCTTCGTTGTAGGCAGCTATGAGTGCCGTCACTCCGAATGGATTGACGTCGCAGACCTCGTTGATGTTGATAGCTTTGTCGATCGCAGCACGCACTTCGTCGCCGGGTGCAATAATGTTTGCGATCTGAAGGCCTGCAGTGTTGAACGATTTGCTTGGCGATACGAACACGATTGCCTCAGGAGCAACGGTGGCCATCGGTGTGTAGCGATGCCCGTCAAAAGTGAGCTCGCAATGAATCTCGTCAGACACGATTCTCACATGGTTGCGCCGGCAGATTGCAGCAACCTTCTCGAGCTCTTCACGGGTCCACACCCTTCCTCCGGGATTATGCGGATTGCAGACGAGCATCATTGTCACAGCCGGATCGGCAGCCGTGGTTTCGAGTTTTTCGAAATCTATGCGGTAGCCGTCTGTCGGAGAGTAGGTGAGAGGTGCTTCGGCGGGAAGGCAGCCGTTGTTGCGAATGGATGAGAAGAAGCAATTGTAGACGGGAGTCTGTACCAGCACTTTCTCGCCCGGCCGACACAGAGCCTTGATTGTTGCCGAAATGGCAGGGACCACTCCTGATGTGTAGATCACATCGCTGCGGTTGATTCTCCAATGGTGTTGCCTGTCAAACCAGTTGATCAGTGCATCATAGTATTCGTCAGGCACGCGGGTATAGCCGAACACACCGTGGTCAACCCTTTTGCGCAAAGCATCGACAATGCACGGGGCGGTGCGGAAGTCCATATCGGCAACCCACATGGGGATAACGTCGCGGTCAGGTTCGCCATCCCATTTATAGCTCATTGTTCCACGCCGGTCAATGCGTGAGTCGAAGTCAAATTCTGATTCAGTCATTGTTATGTTAATTTCAGTTTATCGATTCGCTGCATCCAGCGGCGAGTGTAGAAGCGCCACAGGAACAGCACACCACGGAAGCAGAGTTCGATGCACATTGCCAGCCACACGCCGTTTAGGCCCATTACAGGTGCGAGGACTGAAGCGAGTGTTATCCTCACCAGCCACATGCTGCCGAGGTTCATCAGACAGGGAACAATCGTGTCGCCGGCACCGACAAACACTCCGTAGGCAACTATCGATGCTGCAAACATCGGTTCAGCCCACGCCTCGATGCGAAGGGCCTCGATGCCGAGGTGAACAATATTCTCAACCGGCGACATTATGCCGATCATCAGCGGTGCAGCAATGTACATCACCACTCCCATCACCGTCATCACACCGATGCCGAGCCCGATCGTGAGTTTGCCGAACGAGAGTGCCAGCTTTTTGTTGCCTGCTCCGAGGCTCTGACCGGTGAGGGTCTGCGCGGCGTCGGCAATTCCATAGCCCGGCATGTAGCATAGGCTCTCGGCCGTTACTGCAAATGAGTTTGCCGCAATTGCATCGGCTCCTAACGGCGCTACGATCATCGTTATAACGATCTGTGCTGCCGAACTCACGGTGCGCTCCGTGCCGATAGGCCACGCAATGGAGAATGCGCGCCGAAGAGTGTCGCGCTTTGGGCGGAAGCTGAGCCGTGTCCAGCCTCGGAGTGAAAGTTCTCCGGCATCGCGCCACAGATAAAACAGCAATGTTGCCGTGATGCAGAGTTCGGCGAGCGCTGTTCCTGTGGCCGCGCCCACCACACCTAATCCAGCTCCTGGCTGCGTCCATCCCATGCCGAAAAACTCCACCTGACGAGTAGGGTAGATCAGCAGATAGTTGAAGCCAACGTCGAGCAGACACATAACCACTCCGGCCATACCGGCGACACGCATGTTTCCGGCACACCGGAGCATGCCTATTGACAGGAAATTGAATATTATAACCGGCACCGCCAGAGAGAACACGCGGAAGTAGAGCGTGGCATTGCGGTTGATAGCCTCGCTGCCCCCGAGCCATTGCGGCAAGGGACCGCTGATCGCCACACCGACGGCACCGATCAGGAGCCCGAAAACCAGTGCCGTTGTCATGCCCTGCCGCATCACGAAGCGTGCACCCTCTTGATTCCCGGCACCAAGCCTGTGAGCCACCTGAACGGTGAATCCTGAGCAGCAGGCTGAGCACAGACCGAAAAAAAGCCATGTTGAGGTTGCAACGAGTCCCACCGATGCCGAGTCGTCAGCACCGAGACTTCCCACCATCGAGGCATCGATATATTCCATCACCACGGCGCTCAGTTGCGCCATGATAGCCGGAAAACTTAGCGATGTTACAAGGGCGAGGCGCTGGCGCAGAGTCATCCGGCTGCCACGTATGCGCTCGCTCAGCGGTTGGCTCATTCAGAGGTTGTGATGATGCAGTCGGCCGGGTTCTTGATGTTTTCGTCGATAATGATTTCGCCCACACTTCCGCAAGTGATGTGGCCTGTGAGCGGATTCTTGATGCTGGTTATACTGCCTTTTACGGTGGCCCTGACTTCACTGCATTCAAAAGCGAGGTCGGCATCGGCAGCCATAGTGCAGTCTTCCATCACCAGGCCGTGGCAATAACACAGAGGCTGTGTGCCCGAGATTCGGCACCGCACAAGCCGCAGGTTTCGCGAGTGCCATGCAAGATACTCACCCGTGAGTTCTGAGTCGTAGACAGTGACATTGTCCGTTCCCCAGAAAGCATCTTTTGAGTCGATCACCGCGTTGCGGATCACAACGTTTCGGCAATACTGGAACGAGTAGTTGCCCTGCTGGCGATAGCGGTCGATATCTATTTCAGCCGAGTGCATGAACAGATAGTCGGCTTTGGCCACCTCCACATCGCGGAGCTTTATGTTGCGGCAGTGCCACAGCGTTTCCTGAGCGTTTGGAATCCTAACATTTTCGAGCTCTATGTTTTCCATCTCGCGGAACATCTTGGGAGCCTCCACCAAGGTGTCGCGCATCACGAGGTCCCGGCTATACCACAAAGCGGCACGCGCTCCCTCGCGAAACAGGCAGTCGGTTATCCTGAATCGGTCAACGTGCCAGAACGGATACTTGCCCTCGAAAATACATTTAACAGCGTCGATGTCACTGCACTCCTTCAAAGCCGACTCACCGGCATGGATCGTTACGTTTTCAAGTTTGAGATTGTGAGAAGCAAAGAGCGGCCGTTCGCCGCCAAATTCGCGGTCCTTTATGGTTTCCATAGATATGTCGTTGTTAAGTTCGTGCTGTAAAATTACAAAATTGCCCCGTACCCGTCTCCATCACCCCGCCATTTTTTCAACCCGCCAGCACATTCACCAATTAGTTTTTTACGCAATTTTGGGTTGCGGCATAAGCGCTTTTTCAAGAATATCTCTTAACTTTGTCAATCATATCTGATTGAATGCCTGAATAAACACCTTTATATGAAAAGAATCGTCTTGCTGCTGCTTGCCATGCTGTCGGTTGTTGCCGGCATTTCGGCTTCCAACAAAGACCAGCTTCGTGAAAATCTGCGCAAAAAGCTTTCCGGAGTCCGGAATCCGGCAGACAGTTTGAAAATTCTGACTGATATCTATGATCTAACCCCCATGCTTCGCAGGGGAGAAATCGGCAAAGAGGTTTATGATGTGGCAAACCGTATCCCCAACCGTGAATCGCAGCTTGAGGTGCTTCGCGACATGGCGATCGTTTATGCCGACAACGACACTGCCATGCGCCTGATCATAAAGAAAGCACGCCGTTTCCCGGTTAGCGACGCTCAGCGCGAAACCCTGACGTTTGTGCGCGTTATGGAGCGTCAGGGTGGAATAGCTGCACGTCAGATCTCAGAGTTCGACGACAAGCAGGTGGCAAGACTTCTCAAAGAGCTTGAAGACTCCGTGCCCGACGATTCACAGGGTATCAACGACCGCATTCTCAACATGTTTACACTCGTTCGTTTCCTCCGCTCGAATTGTCCGGGTGTGATCATGGACGATATGCTGACGAATCTCGGTAAAACAATCGAGAGCCTGCCGCTGAAGCTGCCTGATCTCAGACGCGAATTTTTCTCACAGAGCGCCTCGGCCTACACATCGATGAACATGCCCGAAAAGGCTGTGCCTCATAACGAGCAGGTGGTTAATGACATACGTACGCAAACCGAGGAGATGCACCGCAACGGTCGCCCGTATTACAACGACAATTATCTGCTCTATATAACCTACCGACGCATGATTCACAATTTCGAGGTGCTCGACCACAGCGAGGTTCAGCGTCTTTACGACCGTATCCAAGAGCTCGCAAAGGAAGATCCCGATATTGCCGAAGATATTAAGCACAATCATCGTGTCGACATATATTATTACGTGGCGATGTCTGACTGGATTCATGCCATTCCCTTGCTGCGCGATTTCATTGACCAGCCCGAGAACGAAGTGTTCCGCCGTTCGCTCGTCAAGTATCTCTATGACGGTGCCAAGGCTACCAAGAATGTGCCTCTGCAGCTTGAGGCGGCCGATCGTTATATCACAATGCGCGACATCGAACTTGAGCGTAAATACAATGAACGCGCGCGTGAGCTGGCTCTCGTTGCGAGCATTAACAACGCCAACGAGCGTGCGCGCGCGCTCGAAAAGGAGCAGATTCTGAGCGCCGATGCCAACCGTCACACGTGGATTGTGGTTGCCCTGATCATTATCCCGCTGCTGTTGCTCCTGATAGTCGGCCTGTTCTTAAGCTATCGCCGTGCTCTCAAGCTGCGCCGCGACCTCGAGGAGTCATACAACTCACTGAAGTCGGAACGCGACAATGTCGAGAAGATCAAGAATGAAATGGTTGAGGCCCGCAATCATGCTGTGGTTGCAAGCCGTCAGAAAACCGATTTCATAAACAACATGACCCATGAGGTGAGAACGCCTCTCAACGCCATTGCCGACTATTCGCGCCTGATTGCCGATTGTGTGGACGAAGACCACCGTCCGTATCTCAATCACTACGTGAAACTCATTGAACTCAACAATGAGCTCGTTGAAACGATTGTCAACGATGTGCTCGACATATCTGAGATCGATAACAACCGCATGAACGTGTCGAAGAAGCCCACTAATGTCAATCCCATGTGTGAGCTGGCCATCGATAATGCAACTCACTATCTTAATCCGGGCGTGACGATGAAGTTCGAGCATCCCGGAATCGACGATCTCACAATCCACACCGACCGACGCCGAGTAGAGCAGGTGCTGATCAATCTTCTGAGCAATGCCGCCAAGTTTACCCGCGAAGGCAAGATCACACTTTCATATTCAGTTGAGGGAGACAATCTTGTTTTCGCAGTGACCGATACCGGTAGCGGCATCCCTGCCGGTAAAGAAGAACTGATTTTCGAGCGTTTCGAAAAACTTGACAATTCCACCCAGGGAGCTGGCCTTGGATTGCCGATCGCGCGCCTTGTAGCCGGACTCCTCAAAGGCACCGTTACTCTCGACGCATCATACACCGGAGGGGCCCGTTTCCTCTTTACTGTGCCTATGAAATAGGTTTGCAACCGTGCTGAAATTCGTTTGAAGCAGCGTTGTAACTCCTTTGTGATAAGGGTGACAACCCGGTTAAAAAGTTTGGCTGTCAGCAGTCAAACTTTTAATTTTGTCATGTAACACGATGATAAAGCACGAAGCTCTATCTGAGAATTGAACATGATGAACAAACGACTTGCTTATATAATTTCAATTTCCGCCATAGTTCTCGTTGCAGTTTGCGTCGCTGCCTATTCATTCCTTAACGCGCAGTATCCCAAAATTGCGGCCGATAACAACGGCGATATGACCGTTGCCGTTTTCCCGCTTGACGGAGGCCGGGTTGAGGTTGCCGACAGTGTATGGATGAAAATCGATACAGGAAGTTCTGTCTCGATGCTCTCTGCCGCTGCTATTGACAGACTCCGCAGCAAGGGAGTGACCGTGAAGGAAGAGATCTTTCCGAGCATAGCGCGTGATGTCAACGACCGCATGTTCATGGCCGGAACCCGTTATAGAGTCGATCTGCCCGTCGAAGGCCTCGAGTTTGTTGCCGACTCTGTCAGCGGCGGCCACTATGTCAGGACAGGCAAAGATATCTGCACGATAGAGGATATGGTGTTTCTGCCTGCTCCCCAAGGGCAGGAGAGTGTGATCGGCACTGATGTGCTTGAGTGTTTCTGCGTTGAAATCCGTCGCAGGGATGGCCTGCTTGCTTTCCATTCAGATCTCCCTGAAAACTATATCAAGCTTGCCAGGATTGAGTCTCCCTCGATCATGAACACCGTGATTGGTTGTGGCAAACGTTATTATGTAGATCTCGTAACGGAGAATGTGCCCAACCGTTATTTCATCGACACCGGTATCGACAAGGTTCCCCTGAAGCTCCCCCTCGGCGACTCGATCACGGCTAATTCGCGGATAGCGCCGGCTGTCTATCACTCATCGCGCGGCGAGGTTGACGCCCGTTTCTGCAAGGGCGCATGGGTGAAGATCGGTAACCGTGCAGGCTCTTACAAGGTTTTCTATGCCACCGACGGAGTTGAGGAATATGCAATGAATCCCTTTGCATTTTTTATTCAGGACGTTGTGTTCGATTTCAGGAACAAGGGAGTCTATCTCCGTCCCACGACCGATCTGGCGAAAGTGAGGTATTGACATAAACCAATATGCTGATGTGAGTGTTTGATAATTGAACACTCACATTTTGTTTATACTCACATTATGACCATAAAGCAATTCTTCACAACCAAGAAAGGAGCCTACGATATGCTCCATCTTGTGATTCTGGGCCTTTCGCTCTTTCTGGTGATCAGCATTTCGATCGACACGTTCAATAATGTCGCGTTCTACAAACAGCCGCAGTTCCTCAAGGTACAGTTCTGGATCTGTATGGTTTTCCTTGCCGACTATGTGATTGAATTCTTTATGGCCGACCGTAAATGGAGCTATGTATGGAGCCACATGGTGTTCCTGCTGGTTTCCATCCCTTATCTTGACATCATCAATCATTTCGGCTGGACATTCTCATCAGAAGTGACCTATCTTTTACGGTTTATTCCGCTTGTGAGAGGTGGTTATGCCCTGGCAATCGTTGTTGGCTGGTTTACGAGCAACCGCACGGCGTCGATGTTTGTCACCTATCTCCTGATCCTCGTTGCAACCGTTTATTTCTGTGCCATGGTGTTTTATGTCGTGGAGCACAATGTCAATCCTCTTGTCGAGAATTTCAATGATGCACTGTGGTGGGCAGCAATGGACACCACCACCGAAGGTTCGAACATCGTTGCCGTGACACCTATCGGACGCATTCTGTCGTTCGGGCTCGCGTGTCTGGGAATCATCATGCTGCCGCTATTCACGGTATATCTGGCTTCGATGATCAAATCGCGAAACGACCTCTTTTCAGCTCAGTCGCTCAATCCGAAGAGCAAGCCGCAACAGGCCGATGCCGACTCGAAAACAGCCGGCGATGGCTCTACTACAAGCAATTCTTGAAAAAACTTGAGAGCGTGTTTCCGATGAAACACGCTCTCAAAAATAACAAATGGGGCTTCATCTCACGATGGACCCCAAATGAATCTACAATCTATAAAAACATATTTTTTGAAAAACGGTCGAGTCAATTATTCGTCTGCTTATCCCTGTGTCTAACTTGCTTCGCGTGCCCAAAATTAGACACAATTGGCTGATTGACCAACTAATTGCATCTATTTGACAGCATCTTTGAGCAATTATGTTATACAGCACAATGTCAGACGGCGCCCTCCCATGTGGGAAAGCGCCGTCTGATGTAGTGTGTTATAATGTTGTCAGCGAGCTGTCGAGCTGTAGTTAGGAGCCTCGCTTGTGATCGCAACATCGTGAGGATGGCTCTCGGCCACACCTGCGTTTGTGATGCGGGTGAACGATGCTGAATGCAGGCGCTCGATGTCGGGGGCACCGCAATAGCCCATGCCGGCACGAAGTCCGCCGAGCATTTGATAAACAACCTCATAGAGCGAACCTTTGTACGGCACACGCGCGGCAATACCCTCGGGTACGAGTTTCTTGACATCGGTTTCGTTTGACTGGAAGTAGCGGTCTTTCGATCCCTTTTCCATAGCTTCGAGCGATCCCATGCCGCGGTAGGTCTTATATTTTCGGCCATTGTAAATGATGGTGTCGCCGGGCGATTCCTCAACACCGGCGAGCATTCCGCCGAGCATCACGCTCCATGCGCCGGCAGCGAGAGCTTTGACAATGTCGCCTGAATAGCGGATGCCGCCATCGGCAATCAGAGGCACCCCGGTGCCTTCAAGTGCTTTGGCGACATCGTAAACCGCCGAAAGCTGGGGCACACCTACGCCTGCAATGATGCGGGTGGTGCAGATCGAACCGGGACCGATGCCAACCTTCACACCGTCGGCACCGTTCTCAACCAGGAACTTAGCAGCCTCACCGGTGGCAATGTTGCCAACAACCACATCGATCGAGGGATATTTTTCCTTGATGGCGCGGAGCACACCGATCACACCGCGGCTGTGGCCGTGGGCGGTGTCGATAACAATAGCATCGACTCCCGCTTCAACGAGAGCATCGACGCGGTCCATTGAATCGGCTGTAACGCCGACGCCTGCTGCAACGCGGAGTCGTCCGAGCGAATCCTTGCAGGCGAGGGGTTTGTCTTTTGCTTTGGTGATATCCTTGTAAGTTACCAGGCCCACCAGGCGCCCCTCTGAGTCAACCACAGGGAGTTTTTCAATTTTGTGCTGCTGCAGAATGTCGGCCGCTTCTTCAAGATTAGCTGTCTGCGAGGTAGTGACGAGGCCTTCTGATGTCATAACCTCGTCGACAGGACGGTTGAGATTGCGCTCGAAGCGAAGGTCGCGGTTGGTGACAATGCCTCTGAGATGTCCTTCCTTGTCAACAACAGGAATGCCGCCGATGTGATATTCCTCCATCATATTGAGAGCATCGCGGACGGTGGCACCTAACAGAATTGTGACAGGATCATAGATCATTCCGTTTTCCGCGCGCTTAACCTGATGAACCTGGCGCGCCTGTTCGGCAATGCTCATGTTCTTGTGGATCACACCGATTCCACCTTCGCGAGCAATGGCAATCGCGAGGGCCGCCTCAGTCACGGTGTCCATAGCAGCCGACACTATGGGCACATTAAGGGTGATGTTGCGCGAAAACTTGGTGGAAAGGTTGACTTCGCGGGGAAGCACTTCGGAGTAGGCCGGAATAAGAAGGACGTCGTCAAACGTCAGGCCATCCATCTTTACTCTATCTGCAATAAATGACATAGGTGAAAATTTATTGCCTGCAAAGATACGGTTTTTTGTCGAAACATGCCTAAGCAAGCCACCTGATTTTTTCGGAGAAGAAAGATTTTTTCCGAAACCTGTCCGGCTCAGACAAGGAGTTTTCTAATGAGTCGGGGTGTCACACAAGCACTTCCCAGTAGCCGTTACGGGCCGTGCCGACATGCCTGATCTTGTCGCGCTGCTTAAGCTTGATGAGCTGCTTTTCGATCCCTTTGAGCGACATGCCGATATTTTCAGAGAGTGTTTTGGTTGAATGGTGGGGATTTTCGCGCAGAAGCTCGATTATTTTCTCGGCCGGTGTCATTCCCTCGCCGGGAAGATAGCCCACAGCCTTGATATATTGGCCGATTTCTTCAGCGAGATGGCGTTTCATTGTCATCGTCATGAAACGGCGGAATATGTTGAGGTCGCCGCTCTGGGTCGACTCGTAGATCGCACTGATGTAATCGCCTTTCTCTTCAGCCATCACTTTTGTAGGCACAAGGGCGAATTCAAACTGCAGCCAGTTCATCAGCAGCCTTGCCATCCGTCCGTTACCGTCACTGAAGGGAAATATACGGAAAATTCCGAAGTGAGCGTCGAAACTCAGTTCATAGAGCTTCTGGATCTTCTTGTTGGCCGACTGCCGGCGCTTGCGGTCAATTTCGCGGCAGAACTTTGTGAGTTGCGGCTCGGCATCCTTGCGCATCGTTATGGAAGGATCCACAAGCGATGCAAGTTCAGTGAGCCTGGCTACGGTTATCTCGGCATGTTCATCGGCAAGCGCGATCACCTGATCGTAAGCAGCTTTCAGACCAAGATTCATTTGCCGTTCGTTGCGGCTTTTCGTGTAGGGCAGACTGCCTCCGTCAAGAAGAGTTTCATTTTGCAACTCAGTTATCGTAGAGCCGTCCATTGCCGCCGAATGGAAAATGATCGAGTAGAGATTACGCTTAGCATAATCCTGCTGGCGGTCAATTTCAAGGAAATGATACCGCTTTACATATTCTACCAATTTGCTCTTCATCGCTGCAATTTTGTGCAAATTTACATATTTTTCCGTATTGTTAGTTACACTTTTCCCTAACTTTTTTTGCTTCAAGTGGCTATGCGTGTTATTTTTTGCAGAAAATCAGTGGGATGTTAAGTCATTATGTAATAATTTTGCAGTATGAAACTGTTTATAATCCTCCTTGTTGCTTTGCTTGCCGCTCCTGTTTCTGCAGCCGAGCCTGAGCCGGAGCCCGCACCGTTGCTGGCCAACGCCGACATCCTTGAGCTGATATCGGATTACCGGGGAACACGCGGGGCGCGCCTGCCCGTGCTTGAAAAGCGAAGTGAGATCCGCCGCTGTCAGTCGGCCGTGCCGGGGAGAATGCATCTTATCAGGAGCATTACGGTTGACAAACCAAACCGTACGCTCCATCTCTACAACGCTTTCGGCGATCTTCTTCTGTCATATCCTGTCTGCGCGTCAATGAACATGGGGCAGAAGCATAAGGCTGACGACAACCGCACTCCCGAAGGAACATTTGATCTATACGGCATTTACAATTCAACCGACTGGACCTACAAGGATACGGGGTCAAAATGTTACGGACCCTTTTTTATCTATCTCCACACTCCCCGGTTTTATGGAATCGGTATACATGGCACAAATGCTCCGAACTCGGTTCCGGGGAGGTCGAGCCACGGGTGCATGCGCATGCACAACGAGAGTGTGAGCCGTCTGCGTCAGTTTGTCCAGAAGGATCTGCTCGTCACCGTCAAGCCCGATCCGGTCTGAACATTTCGGAATGTCAAGCTGTTAGATTCTATGGCATGAGTGTAATTCACGTTACACCCGGTAATCTACAGCATTATGACAAAGATTTTTACAATAATAATGTCAGCGATGCTTTCATTTATCATAATGATGGCTGATCCGGCTAACACCGCTTCAGAGAGTAAGTCGCAATATGAGACAGCCATCTCCATCATAAAGAAATATGAAACATTGCACAAGGCCCGTCACTGGCCTCTGATTGGCTACGGCCACAGAGTGTGGCCCGGCGAAAATTACAAGAGGGGAGTGCAGCTCACCGAAGACCAGGCCGACAAATTGCTCCGAAAGGATTTCGACAAACTCTGCGCTATGTATCGCGAGTATGGCGCTGACTCGATTCTGCTCGCAACCTTAGCCTACAATATAGGGCATGGAGCCGTCAACCGTTCCTCGCTGATCACCAAACTGAAAGCGGGAAACCGCGACATCCGGTCAACATATATCTCCTATTCCAAGTATCGCGGGAAGGTGCACAACGGCATCCGCAACAGGCGAATAGAAGAGTTTGATTCACTTTTTCAGATAAACCAGTAAATGAAACCGATTATATTATCATTCAGTCTATTGACCGCACTTTGGGCTAATGCGTTGTGTTCTTGTACGGGTGCACGGACCGATAGCCATGTCGACGAAGCGATGCTCGACAGCCTCCCCACACCTGTCGTCAGGGAGGTTGTTGCGGCTGTGATGACCGACGATGCGAGCCGTTTCGCATCAACGGTCAGTTATCCGCTTGAACGTCCTTATCCGCTCCGCGATGTAAAAGACTCGTCGGAAATGACGGCATACTATCCCGTGTTGGTTGACGATTCACTCAAACAGGTTATTGTCACGGCACGGCCTGAACACTGGAATAGCGAAGGGTGGCGCGGTGTGACGCTTCACGACGGAAGCTATCTGTGGATCGACGACAAAGTCTATGCTGTCGACTATATCAGCAAGGAGGAGCGCAGGCAGATGCGGGCCCTTGCCAGCGAGGAGATAAGTTCGCTGGAGCCGGCAATGAGGCGCGGATGGGTGCCGGTGTTCTGCCTCAGGGCGGTTGACAACGACATTCTTTTCCGTGTCGATTCGCGCACCGATGCCGACACCGCTTCCGAACGCTCACCGTATCGGCTGGCCATATATAAGCGAGGCACTGATCTGCACGGACGCCCGTCGGCAACTATGCGCGGGAGCATCGATATCGAAGGATCGGAAGGCGTCAGGACCTACATTTTCAAAGGGCGCGACGGCTCACAGGCGTTCTATGTGTTTGACCGCGTGTCGGATGACGATCCGCAGCAGGTTGTAATAGTTACGGCCAGCGGCGATTCGTCGGTCTATCGGGTGGAGCGGGCTTACTGGCGCGACTTCCTGAAGCAAAATCCTCGAAAGTGACAAATTGACATTTGGAAAGGCGTTTTTTGAACGATTTTAAGATTTTTTTAATCAAACACCATTGCCAAAATCAAAAATCGTTGTAATTTTGCATTGTCAAACGATGAGAGCATCGCTTGATTTAGAGAGAAAAGCGAAATTTTATCAAGGACTTTTTCATTGATACAATAGACATTTGAATAAATCCACTGACGTTAAGTACTATGTGTAAGCAGCGACGCGTGTCCGTGAGGCCATGCGTCGTTTGTTTTATATCATTTCGGTTTTCAGTTGGCCAGAGGATTCTGCGGATGGAACTGCCAGCCGCGGAATGCCGGACCGAGACGTCGCACCGCCGCGTGCCAGTATGAATTGTCGGCACCGATGAGAAGCTGGCCGGGATCGCTAATTTCCGTCACAGCCCAAACCTTCTTGGCCAGCTCAGCCTCAAGCTGCTGGGGCGACCATCCGCTGTAGCCGATGAAGAACCTGACATGGCCTTCAGTGGGATATCCCTTGGCAATGTAATCCTTCATCTGGTCGAAATCGCCGCCTACCCAGAGTCCTTTCACAACTTCGCGGGCACCGTTGATAATGTCAGGCCCGAGTGTGTGGAGAAAGAACAGACGGTCAGACGACATCGGACCGCCGCAGAACACCGGGATCTTCTCTCCACCGTCAATACCATCGACGAGATCTGACAGAGTGTGTGAAATCTGACGGTTGAGAACAAGGCCCATTGTGTTTTTCCCCGAGCCGTGATCGATGATGCAAATCACGGCATGGTTAAAGTAAGACTCGCGCAGAAAAGGCTCTGCCACGAGTAGGGCGCCGGGGCGGGGACTGCCGCCGGCGTTGTCGATATTGAAAAGAAATGAAGTTGATTCAGGCATAGTATATGTTTATATTACAACGTGTGAGAACAACCGGTTCATATACAGTTTCAGTGAAAAATTTTTTTATCTGTTTAAAAAAACTTTTTTTACTTTTGAAGGGTTATAATGTCGAAGGCAATGCAACTGAATATGCTCAAACCTACTCACGTTCTTCTATTATTTTTGGGAATATTGTCGATCGGTTTATCCGGAGAAAAGGCCAACGGCGAGCAACCCGCCGAGCCCCTCCGGGCCGAAAGTCTCCCGAGGCATTGGGAGTATTTGTCAGACAACTCCGAGGCCTTCCCTGAGAGCAACTCTCAGCACAACTGGTGGCATCGGTTTGGCGACATCATACTCGATTCCCTGATTGCCAAAGGAATTGACGACAATTACAATGTGCTGACCGCCGCACGACGCATGGAAATCGCCAGGCAGACCCTCAATGAGGTGCGTTCGCAGTTTTTTCCGTCGTTCACGCTGCAGGGAGGCTGGAACAGGAGCCGCACCTCGGGTGCGATGACCTCGGCCTCGCACGATGCGACAGTGTCAAGTGCCTTTTCGCTCGGCGTTGACATGAGCTGGCAGATCGATCTGTTCGGAAAGATCAGATCACAGTCCAGACAGAGCAAGGCCCAATGGCAGGCTTCTAAAGCCGAGTATGCCGGTGTGATGTTGACACTCAGTGGTGACATCGCATCGACGTATATAGCGCTCAGGGTAGCGCAGATGCAGAAGCATGTTGCCGAAAGTCACCTGAAAAGTCAGGAGTCGGTGCTCAACATTGCCAAAGCCCGTCATAAGGCCGGACTCAATTCGGAGCTCGACGTCCTGCAGGCTTCGACAGTGTTCTATTCCACTCGTGCTTCCATCCCCCAATATGAAAACACAATCGCCGCATCGATCAATGCGCTTGCAGTGCTCTGCGGCGAAATTCCCGGTACATCCGGACTGCTGCGACCCGCTCCGATGCCCGACTACCGTATGATTGTCAGTGCCGGAGTGCCGATGGACATGCTCAGACGCCGCCCCGACATTGCCGAAGCTGAGGCCACACTCGCTGCCTATGCGGCAGCCGTGGGTATAGCAAGGAAAGATTTCCTGCCTACTCTCACTCTGGAAGGTTCGATAGGCGCTGCCGCTCACGACATCGGCGATATGTTCAAGGCAAACACTCTTGAATATTCAGTCGCGCCCACATTGTCGTGGACCATCTTCGAGGGCATGAAGCGCAATTATGCGCTTGCCGCAGCTAAGGAACAGATGCAGATCGGTATCGACAATTATAATCTCACCATCATCACGGCAGTCAAGGAGGTTGAAAACGCTCTTGCAAGTTACCGGTATGCCTGCAAGGAGGTCGACTATCTGGAAGACGTTGTCGATCAGTCGAAGAAATCGGTGGAACTCTCGGTCAACCTTTACCGAAGCGGTTTGAGCGGATTTACCGAAGTGGCCGACGCACAGATGAATTATCTTTCCTACAGCAATTCGCTCATTCAGGCAAAAGGAAAGGCCCTGACTTCGCTTGTCACTCTCTGTGAGGCGCTGGGCGGAGGCTGGACCGACAATCAGTTAAATATTCGTTGAAATGAAGCATACACTGAATTTGATCATTTTTGCCGGCGCCGTGTGTGCCGGCTGGCTGACATCAGGTTGTCACTCAGGCCAGGATAAGTCAGAACGTCAGCAGGTAAGTCCGATCGACGTTGCTGCCGTAGAGGTTGACTCCGTTATGCTCCACAAAGAATTTCCGGGTTATCTTGCTGCCGACAAGCAGGTTGATGTTGTTGCCCGGGTTGACGGTACTCTCCTTAAGCAGCATTACAACGACGGCGACTATGTCAATGCCGGCCAGTTGCTATTCACCATGGAATCGACAGTTTTCGCCGACCGGGTAAGACAGGCGGAGGCTAATCTCTCATCAGCCAGGAGCGCTTACAGTTATGCCTCAAGCCATTATGCTGCTGTGAAGAAAGCCATGGAGAGCGATGCTGTCAGTCAGATGGAACTCGATCAGGCTTTGAGCAACATGATGCAGGCCGAAGCTTCGATCAAGAGTGCCGAAGCAGCCCTTGAGGTAGCGCGGATCAATCTTTCATATTGCTATGTCAAGGCGCCGGTGAGCGGCCGCTGTACGGCTCCGGTGAAGAGCGTGGGTTCTTTTATCAACGGTGCTGACGACGGCGCTGCCCTCGCAACGATCTATGATGACCGCACTCTCTCTGCCGTTTTCAATATCGAGGACCGGGAACTGATCAATCAGATCAGCAGCAGGATTGCAAGTGCCGATGCGCAGCAAAACACCGTCAGTCTTATTTTTGAGAATGCAGGCACGTTGACAGGCCGACTCTCGTATGTCGATCCGGCCATCAACACCTCGACCGGTTCAGTGCTTGTAAAAGCAACTGTGCCTAACGACGGTGGAAATCTGCGCAGCGGAATGTTTGTGAAGGTAAGTGTGCCGTCGCTCATGTGCAGCAATGCCATTCTCGTGAAGGACGCCTCAATCGCCACCGATCAGCTCGGGCGTTACGTCTACACTGTCAACGACTCCAACCGTGTTGTCTACACTCCCGTCAAGGTCGGGGAGATGGTTAACGATTCGATGAGAATAGTTACTTCGGGCCTCACACCTGATTCGCGTTATGTCACCCGCGCGCTTCTCAAGGTGAGAAACGGACAGGAAATAAAGCCGGTAACCGTAAAATAACAGCCGACTGACATGTTTTCAAAATTCTTTATCCGGCGTCCGATTTTCGCTATCGTTGTAGCGATTCTGATGGTGCTTGTCGGGCTTATCACTGTCAGGACGCTCCCGGTAGCGCAGTATCCCGACATTACTCCGCCAACGGTTCAGGTGAGCGCGACATATCCCGGTGCCGACGCCCGAACCGTGGCCGAGACTGTGGGTGTACCTATCGAGGAACAGGTTAACGGTGTTGAAGGTATGCTTTATATGAGCTCGTCGTCGGGCAGTGACGGCAGCTATAACCTGACGATTACGTTTGACGTCGGCACCGACATTGATATCGCTACCGTAAAGGTGCAGAACCGCGTCGCTATCGCAGAGGCATCGCTTCCGACACAGGTGAAGGAACAGGGTGTCTCGGTAACGTCGCGCTCAACCAATGTGATTCTTTTCATCGCCCTGCAGAGCGATGATCCGGCACGTTACAACGCACTTTACCTCACTAACTATGCCAAGCTCAACCTTGTTGATGAACTGTCGCGAATCAACGGCGTTGGCGAGGTGGGGGCATTTGGTGCAGGTCAATACAGCATGCGTGTTTGGCTCGATCCGGAGAAAATGCGCATTCGTGGCGTTGAACCCTCTGATGTGGCAGCGGCTATCCAGTCGCAGAATCTTGAGGTATCGGCCGGATCGGTGGGTGCCCCGCCTGAACAGAACGATGCTCAGTTCCAGTTTACTGTAACATCTCAGGGACGCCTTACTACCGAGGAGGAGTTCGGCAATATCGTGATCCGCAGTGAAGGAGCCGACGGCGGACTTCTGCGGCTCCGCGATGTCGCACGGGTTGATCTCGGCAGTCAGAACTACAGCGCTGTCACCGCTGTCAACAATCAGCAGGCAGGTTTGCTGGGTGTCTATCAGCTTCCGGGGGCCAACGCAATCGAAGTGGCTGATGCGGTGAAGGCACGGCTGAATGAACTGTCGGCTTATTTTCCTGAGGGAGTGCACTACAACATTATTCTCGACTCCACCAACTTTGTTCATGCCTCGATTGACGATGTGCTGGTGACATTTGTCGAAACAACTCTGATCGTCATGCTGGTGATCATGCTGTTCCTGCAAAACTGGAGGGCTGTGATCATCCCGATGCTGACCATTCCGGTTTCTCTGATCGCCACATTCGCAGTGATGAAGCTGCTCGGCTTCTCTCTCAACACTCTGACTCTTTTCGGCCTTGTGCTGGCGATAGCCATTGTGGTCGACGACGCGATAGTGGTGGTGGAAGATTGCGCGCGATTGGTGTCACAAGGCAAGCTGAATGCAGTTCAGGCCTCAGTGAAAGCCATGAAGGAACTTCAGGGGGCAATTGTTGGCGAAGTTCTGGTGCTTCTCTCAGTGTTTATCCCAACAGCTTTCATTTCAGGCATCACGGGTGAGCTTTATAAACAGTTCGCACTCACTATAGCAGTCTCAACAGCATTCTCAGGATTCAATGCGTTGACTTTCACTCCGGCAATGTGCGCCATGTTCCTAAAGCGGAAGAAGCCGTCGGGATTCGTTGTCTACAAGTGGTTCAACAAAGGATTCGGAGCCACGCTCAATGCCTATGGCAAGATTGTGGGCAACCTCCTGAAGCGTCCGTGGATGGCTCTGGGGATATACATCGCGCTTACGGCAGCCGCCTTCTGGGGATTCATGAGCTGGCCATCATCATATATTCCGCAGGAAGACATGGGCTACTTCATCTGTTCGGTGCAGTTGCCTCCGGGAGCATCGATTGACCGCACTGAAAAGGTTGTCAATTCGCTGTCGGCTAAGATCGATTCACTTCCAGGTGTAAGAGATGTGATTCAGCTGACCGGAATGTCGTTTCTTGCAGGTGGTGCGGGAAGCAATCTGGGGTCAATGCAGGTTGTGTGCGAACCGTGGGCCGACAGGAAGAAAACCTCAGAGTCGGTTTTTGCCCTCGTCGATTCTGTAAACCGGCTCGGTGCCGACTATCAGGAGGCAATTACGTTTGCAATCAATCCTCCGGCAATTCCGGGACTCGGTTTGTCGTCAGGCCTATCCATGCAGCTTCTCGACATAAACAATCTGGGCACCAAGGAACTCAAACAGATGCTTGAGGAGATTACCGAAGCTGCTGAAAAAGATCCGAGAATCGAGTCGGTCACATCTGAATTCCAGGGTCAGGTGCCGCAGTACAGTCTGGTGCTTTCACGCGACAAGATTGAAATGCAAGGTCTGAACATCAGCAATGTTTACTCAGCTCTGGCGGCCTTCCTCGGAGGTGAGTATGTCAACGATTTCGTGGAGTTCGGTAGAGTCTATCAGGTTAATGTTAAGGCCGATGCCAATTCGCGGGCTCTAATCAGCAATGTCAGGAACCTGTCTGTGAAGAATAACAGCGGTGAGATGGTGCCCTTCGGATCGTTTATCGACACTGATCTTGTGATGGGTGAGCCGACTGTGTCGCGCTATAACATGTATACCACGGCTGCACTCACTGCCACACCTGCCAAAGGGGTGAGCTCGTCAGAAGGAATCAAGGCGATGGAGCAGATTGTAAGTCAGGTTGCAGGTAAGAACTTCTCCTATGCCTGGACAGGTGAGGCCTATCAGGAGAGTAAGGCAGGAACCACCATATCTATGGTGTTGCTCTTTGCTATCGTGATCACTATCCTGGTGCTTGCCGCTCAATATGAGAGCTGGACCGATCCGCTGGCTGTGGTGCTCTCTATGCCCACTGCAATTCTCGGCACTGTGATCGGTTGCATGTTCATGAACCAGAGTATCAGTATCTACACTCAGATCGGCATTATTCTGCTTCTCGGTCTGTCGGCCAAAAATGCTATCCTGATCGTGGAGTATGCCATCGAGTATCGTAAGGCCGGTGCCGATATCCGTCAGGCTGCGATTGATGCCGGCAAGGTTCGTTTCCGCCCAATTATGATGACTGCTCTTGCATTCGTGTTCGGAGTCATGCCGATGCTTTTTGCAACAGGCGCCGGAGCACAGAGCCGTATCTCGCTTGGAGCGGCAGTTGTGTTCGGAATGGCTGTCAACGCAATTGTCGGAACCTTGTTCGTGCCCAACTTCTGGGAGCTGCTTGAAAAGCTTCGTGAGAAATATCTCGCACGATATTTTGCTGTGCGCCCCGATTCATCGCCGGCTGATACCGACGGCTCTCCAGCAGACACCTCGGTTTAATAAGTCCCCATTTCTTATGAGCCGGGGACTAAATAAGACAGCGCGCCACGTGGATTGTGATTCCGTGGCGCGCTTCGGTTTACGCTAAAGTGCAGACTTATTATTTCTTATCCGTTTTTCCTTTGCGTGAGCCTTTTCCTTTCTTGTCACCTGTACAGTTCTTGTTGTCTTTGCCTTTCTTTCCCTTGCCTACACGATCTTTGTGCTCAAGTTTCTTGGCCTCGAAGTTCTTGACGTTCTGCTCGTAGACAACAAACTGTTCGGGGGTGAGAATTTCCTTTACGCGGGCATTGAACTTCTGGCGCGATTCTTCGCGGAGCTTCTTGTAGTCCTCGCGCGATTTCCCGAGCTTTTCAGCCGAGAGATTCTGGTTTTCAACACGCTGATTGCGGCATTCGTTGCGCAGGTCATTGAGTTGGGTCTGCTGCTCGGGGCTCAGAGTGATGCCCTTGAACATGTCGGGACGTTTGTGGCCGTGCTTGTGGCCCTTTTTGTGTCCACCCTTTCCGCGGCACTCCTTTCCGGGTGCTTGCTTGGCATTGCAGGCTGCGGCTGCTTCACATTTTTCATTTGCGGGTTTGTTATCAGTAGTGTCAGCAAAAGCATTGAACGAGAATGCACCGGCTGCGATAATTGCAAGGCTGAGAATGATTTTCTTCATAACAGTCTAAGTTTTTATGTTTTCGTTAATTTGTTTGTTTGCTTCTTAGATTGCGTTGAATATCAACCGTTTAATCGAACTGCTTAGTTTAACGTCGATTAACTTACGTTGACGAATCTTGTTGCTGACTGCCAGGCAATTAGATGTTTGCTGCAATCCATGCACCGACTTCTTCGGTGGTGTATGCACGGGCTCCCTCGTCGGCAATATCAGGTGTGCGGACTCCTTCGGCGAGTGAGCGGGAAACGGCGTTGTGAATAGCCGCCGATTCCTCAGCGAGTCCGAAATGATCGAGCATCATTGCCCCTGAAAGAATCATGGCAACGGGGTTGGCAATATTCTTTCCGGCTGCTTGAGGCCACGATCCGTGAACCGGTTCGAACACAGGAGTGCCTGTGCCGATCGATGCGGACGGGAGCATGCCCATCGATCCGCTGATCACACTGCCTTCGTCGGTAAGAATGTCGCCGAAGGTGTTTTCGGTTACGATAACGTCAAAGAATCGGGGCTCCTGAATAAGACGCATCGAAGCTGCGTCGACAAAGATATAGTCGGTCGTGATGTCGGGGAAACTGCGGGCTTTCTCATGCGCAATATGGCGCCAGAGCCGGCTTGAAGCGAGAATATTCGCTTTGTCAACCACCGTGACATGCTTGCGGCGCTTGCGCGCATATTGGTAGGCCACGTCAAGAATCCGCTCAATTTCGGCACGTGTGTAGATGCAGGTGTCAAACGCTTCCTCGGTGCCCTCGCTTCGTTTGCCGAAATACATTCCGCCTGTGAGCTCACGGATTGTCAGGAAATCAGCGCCTCTGACAATCTCCTCGCGCAACGGCGATTTGTGAAGAAGGCAATCGTAGGTAGCAGTAGGGCGGATATTGGCATAAAGACCGAGCTGCTTTCGCATTGCCAGCAGTCCTTGCTCAGGGCGAACCGGTGAGGTGGGGTTGTTGTCGTATCGGGGATCGCCAACGGCAGCGAAGAAAACGGCATCGCTTTCGGCGCAGATGCGGTAGGTTTCTTCAGGGAACGGGTCGCCGCAACTGTCGATCGCTGCAGCTCCGGCGATAGCATAATGATAATGGAACTGATGGCCGAATTTGCGCGCCACCGAATCGAGAACGGCGATACCTTGACGTGTTATTTCAGGTCCGATACCGTCGCCGGATATCACAGCTATATCGAGTTTCATGGTTTTGATTATTTGCAGAGTTAGAAATTATTGTAAATGAGTGGCAGCCAGAGTCAGCACGCTTGTGCGTGTTGATGGCGACTCTTTCCTGACCGCCTGCAGACAAGCCAGAAGCGTTGCCCCGGTGGTAACCACATCGTCAATGATCAGTGCATGGAGTCCGGAAAGCTCATGAGCTGAGGTGATTGAATATGTGTCGCGCGCATTTAGCCAGCGTTGCCATGCGTTCCGGTTGGTTTGCGAATCATGGCTGCGGGTACACACTATATTCTCTCCGATCGGAATTCCGGTCACAGCGCTTACACCTTTTGCAATTTCAAGGGCCTGATTATAGCCGCGCCGGTTAAGTTTCGATTTGTGAAGCGGTACAGGCAGAAGAATGTCGATGTTGTCAAAGAATCTGTCGGTTGAAAGTTCTGTCGCGAAAAGCTCGCCGCAACGGCGTGCAACCGATGGCAGTCCGCGATACTTGGCATCGTGGATAATCGCGGAATAGGGATTGCCCCTGAGATAGTGGAACCAAGCGGCGGCACGGTCGGTGAGCAATCCCGGGGCGGCAAGGCGTTCATGAATGGAGTTGAACGGATTGAGATGCATGCGGGTGCGCGGCATGTTTGCCAGACAGCTCAGACATATTGCCTGCTCGCCTTCGATGAGCGACCGGTGGCACACGGCACACACCTCGGGATAGATGATACGCGACAGTGAGGCGATCAGAGCCCTTGCCGATCCTCCCATAGATCTTCTGATTTAATGATGTCGACCAGCAGACCCACTTCAAACCCGCGTCCGGCTCCAAACCTGAGCAGCTTCATTTTGTTTTCGCGCGTTGGCTCAAGTCCGGCGCTCTTTGTCCGCATCACTCTGAATGCCCTCGAGGCATATTCCTCGGGATCGATCGAGTCGAGCGCTTCGTCAATTATCTGACTGTCGATCCGCTTGCTGCGCAATCCCTGAGCGATTTTGTGGCGTCCCCAGCCGTTGAAGGTCAGTTTGTCGTGGGCATAAGCCGTCGCGAAACGTGCATTATCGAGAAACCGATCGCGTTCGAGTCGGCGGATTATCGCGTCGGCGTTGGCATAGCTCACGCCCCAGGCAGCAAGCTTTTTGCGCAGGTCTGACTCACATTGCTCCGAGGCCGCACATAGGCCTTGAAGCCGGCTCAGGGCAGCTTCGGGCCGCATAGGCTCTTTTCTTCGGAATGTTGCACTCATAGCGTGGCGGTCAGAAAACGGATTTTTCCATGTGAATCCCGGTAGAGTTCGCAGTCGTGCCAACCGTCGGCTTCGAGATCTCTCTTCAGCCTGTCGGCTGTCAGCGGGTTTAGCTCGAAATAGAGGTGTCCTCCCGGACGGAGCGCCTTGCGGGCATAGGCTGCTATGGCATGATAGAAACGGAGCGGATCGCTGTCGGGAACAAACAGCGCCGTTGCCGGCTCATGATCTGCAACACTCGGTTGCATTTCCTGGCGTTCACTCTCCATCACGTATGGTGGATTGCTCACAATGATATCGTAGCAAGGTTCGGCGGGAGCCGCGAGAGTCAGAATGTCGGCTTTTATCCACTCTACGTTTCTCACTTTGAGTGTCTGCGCATTCTGCCGCGCAATTTGGAGAGCAGCATCGCTGATGTCGATTGCCGTGATGTGAGGGAAGCGCAGATTGCGTGACAGGGCGAGTGCGATGCAGCCGCTGCCGGTCCCTACATCGAGCACTGTAAGATCCTCGCGTTTTCCCTCCCGGTCGATGATCAGTTCAACGAGCTCCTCCGTTTCAGGGCGCGGTATCAGGACTGAGCTGTTGACAGCAAGCTTCATACCCATGAATGTCTCGAATCCGAGCACGTATTGCAAGGGCTCGTCGGCGAGTACCCGACGTACGATCCTGTCGACAAGTTCGCACCGGGTCTCGCCAGCTTCCTTGTCGGCATCGATAAGGAGGTCGACGCGGCTGCGCTTGAACACGTCTTCCATGATCAGACGCGTCATCCACGCCGCCTCACCGGCTCCGAACCGTTGCGCCAGACGTGCAGAGGTGTCTCTTGAAAGTTGTGAGATGGTCATAATGCAAAAATAACTATTTTCAATTTAACAATCGTCAACTTTCAAGTGTTAATAAAGAAAGCATACTTTTGTTCATCACTTATGAAACGACTTATCACAGCCGCAGTTCTCGCACTCACATGCCTTACTTCTCTCTACGCCGGCGATTTTCAATGGATTGGAGCCCGCTGGTGGGGAATCAGTGTCAGTTATTCACAGAAGTGGTACAGCTACTCGGCGGGTGGTTCGCGACATTGGACCAACTATTGGGCCGAAGGAGGGCACATGCAGGGCCTGCGGTTCGGTGTGCCCGTGCAGCCGCTTATCTATCGCGACTGGGGGGTGAGCACCGGTCCTTATTGCGAGATCTATTCGTGCCGCAACAAGGCGTTCACCGCACGCATCGAGGATGTGGCGCTCTATTTCCCGTTTCATGCTATGTGGCGCCACAATTTCACTCCAAAATTCGCTTTGCAGGTTGAAACCGGTCCGGGGCTCACTGTCGGAATGGTTCAGCGCGTGATCGACCCTACTAATTCCGACAACCATCAATATTACCTTCCATATAACGACGGCACACCTCAGCGCGTCAACTGCTATTGGGAAGCCGGAGTGGCGGCCACTGTCAATATCTTCAGGTTCAGCATTGATTATGGTGTCGGTCTCACTCCGGCCAAGCGCTTCTTTTCCACTGCCGGCCTGATGACCAACTTTTACAGCGTCAATCCAACACGTCTGACCGTTTCGGCCGCTCTCGTGTTTTAGAAGTGCTTCATTGGGGCCGATCAATTACAGCAAGCGGTTGTTGCGCCGTAGGCTCGGATGAATCAGCTCAACTTCTGAATCTTTTCGACGTACCTGCAGGCCGTCGGCAATCAGTTTGTGAGGCTGTTTGGCAGAGGCTATTCTTATTGCAGCCTGCGGCGGAATATTCTCGTTGACCGAGTCGAGCACCCGCATTAGCCGTTCACGCCTGTCGGCATCGGCATGATCCCTGAACAGGCTCTGCTGCAGCCCGTCGCGGCCGGTGATCCGTGTGATGGTTATGCCCGCTTTCTTAAATCCGTAGCCCTGGCGCCACACTTTTTGCAGAGCCCGGGTGGCAGCGGCTGAAATCTGCATCGTGTCGGCCGTGGCATCGATGAAACTCTCCTTTGCGCTTCCGGAATATTGCGGATCATGTTCATGAAACCGATTGGTCACTGCCCACACCTCGATCTCGAGCGCATAGCTTCGCTGTCGCCGCAGCTTGCGGGCCGCGATGGCCGCAAAGGTGCACACAGCCTCGCGGAGATCCTCGAAATTGTAAATATCGGTAGGGAAGGAGCGCGAAGTGGTTATGGTTTGACGTTCAGGGGGCACTTCAACCTGTTCGATACATTTCTCGCCATTGAGTTCACGCCATGTGCGTTCGCCCGTAACCGTGAAACGGTGGCGCACCTGTTCGCGCTCCATCGCGGCAAATTTTGCCGCAGTGTCAATCCCCATAGCCTGCAGCCTGACCCGCAGCCGGCGCCCCACGCCCCACACATCACCGATTTCGGTAAGCTCCAGCGCCTTGAGTCGCTTGACATCGTCATCGATCACGCATGCTCCCTTATATCCCGGAAATTTTTTTGCGAACCGGGCGGCAATCTTGGCAAGGGTTTTTGTGTGAGCAATCCCGACCGACACCGGTATACCGGTGTAATTCTTTACCGTCTCCACGATATATCGTCCGAACTCAGCGACATCGCCCGGAGCCGTATCGAGAAACAGAAATGCTTCGTCAACGCTGTAAACCTCGATTTCAGGTACAAGTGACCTCAGGACACTCATCACGCGGTTTGACATGTCGCCATACAGCGGATGGTTGCCCGACAGAGCAACCACTCCGTTGCGCTCGGCCATACTGCGGATCTTGAAGTATGGCTCACCGCGGGTTATGCCAAGAGCTTTGGCCTCATTGCTGATCGCAACGACACAACCGTCGTTGTTACTCATCACAACGACAGGCCGGTTTTCAAGTGCGGGATTAAAAACCCGTTCACACGAAACAAAAAAGTTGTTGCAGTCAACAAGGGCTATCATTTCAGACGTCCCACTCGTCTTCGGTTGGATTTGATGGTGTGTGTCACGATGCCCCACACCCTGAAATCCATTCCTTCTACAATCTCGATTTCGGGATAGTCAGGATTAGAGGGTACAAGCCATACACCTGTCGATGTGATACGCAAGCGCTTAAGCGTAAATTCGCCATCGAGACAGCACACTGCCAGATCGCCGTCTTCTGGACGGAGCGACTTGTCGATTATCAGCAGATCATCTTCCTCGATGCCTTCGCCGGCCATCGAATCGCCCACAACACGACCGTAAAACGTTGCCGCCGGATGGTCAATGAGCTCGCGGTTGAGATCGAGATGCTCGTTGACATAGTCTTCGGCCGGGCTGGGAAAGCCGGCACGGATACCTGCATCGACAAACTCAAGTTCAAGACGGGTCGACACATCGGCCTGACGGAGATCAGTTACCAATACCTTTTCCATCTTTTGAGGGGTAGGTTTAGTTGCGGATCAGTATGATTTCAAGAGGATCGGTCGAGCCGTAGTGAACTCCGTCCTTGAAGTAAGCGCGGACAAAATACTGTCCGTCGGGCAGACTGGCGTCGGGTGTCCAGTTCCAGGGGAACGACACCAGCGAGCGCGACACCACGGTGTTATGAGCTGCGTCTTCAACCACAACGCGTGTCAGCCGGGCCGATGAGGGAATATCGACGTAGATGCGAGTGCTGCCAGTGACAATGCGTGTGTCGGCATGCAGCACGCCGTGAAGAGTGCGGTCGCTTACGGCGAAGCTTATGCTCCGCTCGGTTATGTTGCCGGCGTTGTCGCTCACGCTGAGAGTCAAGGTGTGGTTGCCGTCGGCAATGTGCTCGAAGGCGTAGCTCAGGGTTGCGCTGCCGTCATTGTTCCATCGCAGCAGGTTTGATGCATCGACATTCATGGAGTTGCCGTCGAGGGCCAGCGTTGCGCGCCGTCCAATGCCGTCGTTGCTTACCCTGATGCCGGTCGGGCCGCTCTCAATCAGCGCGTGGAGAGTGAACGAGGAGTGAACATAGTCACCGTCGGTGAAATCAGGGGTGTCGATAAACATCTCAGCGATTTCAGGGCCTTTTCCCGTAGCGGCACTGCCGGCGGGGTCGGTGAGCGAAAGAGCCCTCGACATTCCGAGTGCCACGTTCGATGTTCCCTCGGAGTGAGCCCACACCTGAACAGTATTGGTGCTTCCGATTACGTTGCCAACGGGCGGACAGAGGGTTGCGGTCCAATGTCCGTTTTTAACCTCTACGCCGGTACGCGCAAGGAGCTTGTGATTGACGGTTATCGTGGCTGAAGGGTCGGCCGAAGTGGCGGGGGTAACAATATTCTGCTCTCCGTCATAGATTGTCACGATGGCCTTTCCGTTGAAACGGGTGTCGACATTGCCCTCGGCATCGGTAATAGTGCCCGAAACGGTGAGAGGTGTCATGGCTCTGGCTGTGATTTTGTCGTTTTCCGCATCTGTTCCGTTGATCTTAGTGATCAGGGCCGAGTGGGTGCGTCGCGGAATCGGGAGGGCCGGATCGCCGACAAGGTTGTAGGTGAGCGAGTTGATGCCGTAAGAAACGTCGAGAGTGGTGCAGACAGTATTGAAGGCCTTGCGCCACAGATCGCCCAGAC
Organism: uncultured Bacteroides sp.; assembly: GCA_964556785.1. GTDB lineage: Bacteria > Bacteroidota > Bacteroidia > Bacteroidales > Muribaculaceae > CAG-1031. The sequence continues at coordinate 29,942 of CAZKXM010000002.1, forward strand.
AGTCGCCGGGGCGGGGATTGTAATAGTTTTCGATGAACGACACAAGGAGTGCCTTGTTGCGGTTCAGGTAGGCGGTGCGTCCTGATGCAATCAATCCCACAAGGCCTTTATCTTTATTGAAAAGGGTCTGGCCGAACGACAGGGTGGGACGGTCGATAAAATTATTGGTGCATGTAGCGAAAAACGCGATCGACGGTTCGGGCCAGTTGAGCTTGTGGAGCACCGGCAGAGTGAATGCAGAGGCAACCTCGGTAGTTCCTGAGTGGCCTGAATAGAAAATTGTCGAAGCGCCATTCTCGATCATGTCGTGAAAGTCGTTCTGAATGTTGACGAGGTTGTCGTCAGATGTTGCCGATCCGCGGTAAAGTGCGCGGTATAGCTTCATGGGCATCACTGAGGGCTCGTTGTCGAGAACGGCTGCCTTGGCATCTTCCGACATCTCGAGATGTGCGTTTTTATCGCCCTCGTCGCTCATAATGATGGAGCGCGAGAAGTTGTCGGATGTGAGGTAGGTGTCGAAATAGTTCTCGATCTTGTCGATCAGCATTTTTGCATGACCGGTTGATTGGGCCGGTATGCGCCCTACGGCGATCTCGGTGGTCATCTGCGGAACATTGCGGATGGTGAAGTCTTCGCTCATCATTCCGAAATAGTTGTCAGACGAAAAGTTTGATACCTCATAGTTGGTCCATTCCGAATAACCCAGCGCGCGGTCTTCCTCAACCTGATAGGTGAAGACAAACGATTTGTCGTCGGTGTGTTTGATGAACCGGTGGTCGTAGGTGCCTTGACCCAGAAGCAGCAGATATTTGAGCATTCCGGGCTTGCGGTCATAAATCATCTTGACATAGCGGCGATAGGCGATAGCCGACGGTGCGCCCGACGAAAATTCATTGAATATGTCGTCGTGATCAACAATTTTAACCCTCAGTCCCTGATGCTTCTGATGGATGTCGGCAAGACGACGGGCAGCGTCCATAAACATCTTGTTGGTGATGATGAGCATATCGAAATCCGACGTATCGCCATGCAGGTCAGGGCAGTCGGTAACCTCGCCGATCAGCGTGGGCTCTGGCAGCCCCTCGGCTCCGGGATTGAACGTGACAAGAAGCAGAGGATCAGATGTGGCCGGACTCACTTCGATCGTTGAGTTGACTGCATCGAAGCTGGTTTCCATCGGCATTACGCTCATCGGAGCGGTTGCGTTCCACACGCGGGTGTCGGCTCTCGCTTCCGAGATCTTCAGGTTGGTGTATTTGCCGACGTTGCGCAGAAACATTTTCAGCTGAGGGTGATCGGCCAGCCTGTTGTGACGGCGATACATCATGCAGGCATAGTCGATCGCAATCCACGAATTGTCAGATGGTCCTGAGAAGCTGATGCTGTAGTCGGTCACTCCGGGTGTGAGCTTAACCTTGAGATTGCTCGGATTGGGAAGTTTGTTGTAGATCAGGTGTGAGTCATCACCGGTGTTGTGTCTGACAGGTTCAGTGTTAATAACCGTCATTTCCATGTTCGGGCCGAGGGTAGGAACCACAGACTGCGAGCTGGAGCTGTTTGATGCGGGAATGTAGGTGATATATGCGTCAGCCACAAAATCTTCGGCCTTGAAGCTGTAGGTGCGCGAATCGCCTGTGTGCATCGGAGTAGAGAACCAGAACACTCCGGCCTCGCCGGGGTTGAACTCGTCGAATTCCTTATAATCTATCGCAACATGGTTGACCGCTGTGCTGGTCTGCTCCGTGAAGGGCATGAATTCGGCAGTTGTTTCGGGCACAGGCGCATCAGAAAGGAAATAGCAGCTGAAGGTGTTGTAATGGTTACGGCGGCGGCGCAGGTCGTAGTCGCTGAGCATTGAGAGCCTGATGTCGCCCTCGCCGAAAAAGTAGAGCGCGTTGTCGATGTGTTCGCAGTATTGCTGCGGCAGATCGTCGGGCATGTTCTCGTTGAGGGTGTTCTCATAGAGCTCGGGACCGCTGAACCCGTAAACATGAACCTGTTCCGGATTACTGAATCCCCATTGGCGCAGACGGTCGTAGGTGATTTTGTGGACTCCGGTTTCGGTCACTTTCACCTTCACCCAGCGGGCATCGGTTGCCAGACGCGACGATTCGGCGTAGTATGACGTAGGCAGGGCCGAGGCCGTCATCGCCGTCATTGCGCCGGCGAGAGCGAGTGATATTTTCAGAAGCGGGAGTATGTTGCTGATTGACATTGCAAGAGAGATAAACGATTGGGTAATTGAAACTCAGTGTGTAAAAACGGATTGTATAATTGTGCTGTTATGATCTTGTCGGGTTAATCTACTTGACTCTGACGGTGAATGGTGAGCCGTTTCCAAGGCTGACCGTGAGCCTTGATTCGGGGGTGGCCGCTGCAGTGAGCGGCAGCGAAAATGGAAGCAGGGCATCGCCCATCTGGATCATAGTGTAGCGGCTCAGCGAGGAAACGGCATCGGCAGCATCGGCGAGAATGTTTGGCAGCGTTACGGATGTGCCGTTCCATTCCATCGCCATTTCTGCATCGGGATCAGATGGCAGTTCCTGCCAGGGTGCGATTGCAACGGTTCCGTCGATGGCCGCACATAAGCCCGTAAGGGCCGTGTCGCTCATCATCGTGGCCGATTCAAAGATCACGGCAGGTGCCACGGCATCGAAATAGCGCGGGGCAAATTGCCGGTCAATGCTTTTGCCGAGCCGGCAGAGCCTGACAGCTACAGCCGGCCGGCCGCTCCATTCTCCTCCGAAATCGGGAACAAAGAAGGGTTTATTGGCTCCGATCAAAGCCGACGAAGGATGAAGAGTGATTTGCGGTCGGTCGGTAACCGGCATGCCGGGTGTACGGTTGAAAGCAATGATCTTCATTTTTCGTTGGCAAGGCAGGTTTGTGCATCGATACGGTTGTACATCACTGCAAGGTGTGCATAGATCGATGTGTTTGTTACAACAATGCCCGGCTCGGTGCGGATTCTGAACGGGGTGAAATTCCATAGCGCCTTCACTCCGGCAGCCACGAGCATATCGGCTACCTGCTGGGCGCTTTCAGGGGGGACTGCCACAATACCGATTTCGGCATTGTATGCACGGCGACGTTCGGCTATCTCCTCGATGTCAAACACTGGGACTGAGCCTATGCGGCGCCCTGTGATCTCTGAGTTGATGTCGAATCCGGCCACAATGTTGAGCCCGTAGCGCTGAAGGCCGCTGTCGGCGATCAGAGCGCTGCCGAGGCTGCCCACTCCGACAATCAGGGCATTGTGACCGCGCTTGAAGCCCAGAAATTCTTCGAGCACATGCTCGAGTCCCGACACATCGTAGCCAATCCTTGTCTTTCCCTTGATGGAGAGAAACGACAGGTCTTTGGCAATCTGCGAGGCATCGACATTGAGCTTTCGCGAAATGGCTGTCGACGACACATGTTCCACGCCCTGCATCTTGAGCATGCTCACAAATGCAAGATACCACGGCAACCGCCTGAGAGTGGGCTCGGGCAGTGCGCGTGTGGGAGTCGAACGGATGTCTGACGTCTTGTCCATCAAGCTGCAAATATAGCGAATTATGACGTTTTTTGCAACTTTATAGAGCGGCTACAGCGATTCGCTTTGATTCTGTTGAATGCTGTTCGCCGTCAGTGGTCACGCTGGCGCGGTAGACGTAGATGCTGCGGGGCACGCGGCGTCCGGCACGGTCGGTGAGATTCCACGTGATAGGCGAGGTGACGAACATGTCGCTGCGGCCGGTTGCCGATCCGCTCCACACTTCGCGTCCCTGGAGATCGTACACCGAGATTGCAACCGTAAGGGTTGCATCCGGACGGTTATGGCGAACATAGAAGTTGGCCTCGGTTGTGGCAGGACTGGCATCGGTGTATACGTCGAAGATCTTGGGTGCGAGACCCGGCTGTACGTAGAATTCGATGGTAGACTGCGCGAAGTTGCGCGAGGTGTCCCACACACGGAACGTCAGTGTGTGGTTGCCCGGCTCGAGATGCTCGATCGGATAGGCCACAGTGCCTGACGGAGTGCCGTCAGATGCCGGAATATAGTAGTCGCTCACGTCGGTGAAACCCTCCGCGTCGTCAATTCGCATCAGCAGGGTCTGGCCGATGCCTGCCGACGACAGATTGATGCCTATGTCATCGCTCACCTCGGCAAACATCATGGGCGATTCGTTGACAACGTCGCCGTTGGCAAATGACTCATGATTGAGATACAGGGCATCGATCGACGGACTCTTGTCGTCGGTTTCCGATTCATCGTAGCCGTAGACATAGAAGTTGCGGTTACACCCCATTGCCTCATGATTGCTGTCTTCACTGACGGCATACATGTTGACGGCGGCATTGCGGTAGTTCCACGCGATTTCCGAAGGCATGGCAACGGTTGTGGAGAAGCGGCCGTTGACAATCCGGTCGCGGCCGGTGTAGAGCTTTCCGCCCTGACGCTCGAACACATCCTCTTTTCCGGGATCGGAGTCATCGCCGCGTCCAAGGGTGGTGACACTCTCCTCGGCATCGTAGATCGTGAGATAGAGAGTGCCGTTGAAGTCGGTGAGGGGATTTCCCTGCCAGTCGGCTATGTAGCCCTCGAAAACGGGGCGTTGGCGTGCCATGATTGTGGGCTGGTTTTCGCTGTCGATTGCCTCGCCGTTGATCGATTCGAGGATCACCCGGTTGTCGGGCATCGGAACTCGCATTGCCGGATCGCCGATAATGACGTAGCGCAGTTTGTTGGAGTCGACCGATCCTAAATTCTTTGCGCGGCGCACAATCTCGCCAATCGGAAGGAAGCGTCCGTTCTCATCACGCTCGAGGAATGTTGAGCCCATGTTGCGCGAGAACACTCCGTTTGACGAAATATAGACGGGGCGCACGGGGCAGATCGAGGCGATCACTCCACCGCCCGAGTTGCCTACCATCATCTCAGCGCCTGAGTCGTCTGATCCGTCCCAGCGTGAGAACGAGCATGTGGCGGCGTAGAGAATAGGCAGCCGGCGATAGTAGAGGTTGTTGACAATGTCGGTGCGTGTGAGCATGCCCTCGGTTGTCCAGGTGTCGATACTCGCGTGACCGATATACATCCACCACATCGCACCCTCGTCGAGCCATTTGTACATCTGAGTGCGGCCATCCTGAGTCACACCGTTCACCTTCTCATAGGCATCGATGTAAACCTTGTTGGCCATGAAATCATTTCCTGAGGGCGAAGCCTCCATCTGGGCTATCAGAGCCTCGGCCTGTGTGAGGTGGATACCGTTGTCCTGATCGTCGGCGAGGATTATCACCTTGTTCTTCCAGTCGCCTTCGGGCATCCGCTTGTGATAGTTCATGAGCTTGTCGACATAGACCCTTGCGTCTTCAGCCGTGCGGGCGGCAATGCGGCCTACGGCAATGCAGAGCTTGTCGGTGCTCAGGCTCATTCCTGAATTGTCTTCAAGAAATGTAAGGATGTCGTCGGAGCTGTATGACAGGCTTTCGTTGTGGCCCGAATCGCTCTGCCAGATGGGCATGTTGTCAAAGCCTCCTGAGGCCATGTATTCGGTCAGGTGGCGATGATCGTAGAAGGGACGGCCCATCATCAGCACGAACTGAAGGCGATGTCCGTCGGCCGATGTGCCGCGGTCATAAAACATCTTGAGCATTCGGCGCACGGCGTTGATGTCGGCCACTCCTGAGCCGAATTCGTTCCACACTTTGTCTTTGTTGACAACGAAAACGCGGAGCGAATCGGCCGAGTTGCGGTGGAAATCGGCTATTCGTTCAGCCTGTGTGCGCATCGCTCCCGAGGTCACGATCACCATGTCGGGAACAGGCTCGGCGTGAATATTCTGATTGCTTATGCGCTCAACGAATGCAGGCACCGAGGCCGCTGCACCTTCGTTGAAGGCAGCGTAAGTGCGTCGCGTTGTATAGTCGCTCGCCCACGAAGCCTTGCCGCCGTTGAGCGAGTGGTTGATCACTTTGATTTTCAAGGGATCGGTCACATCCCACACCTTTGTGCGCTCTGTGGCTCCCGACAGACTGATTGATGGCTTGTCAGTCGAGAACACCAGAGTGTTGACACCGCTGAGCGATATCGCGCGCTCATAGTTCACTCCGATATTGTCGAGATTGGCAAGGCGTGTCACTCCCGAGTTGCTGTAAGCCAAAGTGAGTGAAAGCCGGTTGCCGCTTAGGCCGGTTGCCACGCTCCTGATGAGGCATGAATCGCCGTAAGTCGATACGCTTGTCAGTGGCAGGCGCTTTGAGCTGACGCTCAGTGTTGCGCCCGATGTGCCTGTCAGCGACAGTGAAAGGGTAGGATTGCCCGATGTGGCGAATGTGAAAAAGCGGGTTGAAATGTTGACAGGAGTCCCTTCGACACGTCCGGGCAGATCGATGCTGAATGTGTTGCGGTTGTTGTAGCGGAAATCCTCTCCTAAAAGAAGATGACCTGATTCACCGGGCGACACTCGGTCAATTTCATGGCAGGCGTAGCTCATGAAAGTGCCGGCTCCGCCGGTTGCGCCCCTCCCTTCTGCAGGGATTTCGCGCAGTGGCTCATCTGATTCGGTCACGAAATAGTAGCCGTAGTTGTCCCACGGATTACGCACATGGCTGCTGAACCCTTCCTTATCGGGTTCGGTAGCTGCAAAAGTGCCTACTGCGTAAAACACTATTCCCCCCGAGGTCTGTACCGACTGCACCAGGGGAAGATCGTCGATATAGTTCACCCGGGAAAACACGTCGGAAATCCGGCCGCCGCCGTATCCGTAGATTCTCACACGCGACGGGTCGGTGAAGCCCCATTCGCGCAGTGTCGACACGGGGATCACGTGAATACCGGTCTCTTTGACCGACACCTTTACCCATGTGCCTTCGGCCAGACGCGAATTTTCAGCGTAAGTGTCGGGCGCGAAAGCGCGGGCGGGCATGGCGCATGTCAGCGCCATGAGGATAACAATCTGTATGTTGATAAGAATTGTAGACTTTTTCACGCTTATATAACGTGCAACCGTTTCAATTATTGCACTGAAACTGTGTCGGCCGGCGAATTGTCGGCGCTAAGTGCCATCAGCCATGCCTCCCATTCGGTTCGGCTGCCGTTAAATGTGTTCAGGTCAACCATTCCGTTGATGCCGTCAACACGGCCCCGGTGGGTGTGTTGCCAAAGGGTCCACGGATAGGAAGCAGCCGGTTCGCTGAACGTGCAGAGCCATAGCGGTGAGCCTGTGGCCGATCTGTCGAAATAGCGCGCAAACCCTTTCTTGTTGGTGTATATTATCAGCGGATATCCGTGATTCTCAAGATATTCGGTCATCTCCCGCAGTTGATTGAGCACCTGCTCGGTGGGCATGTCGGCGGGGTTGGTCCAGTCTTCAACATCAATGGCGAGCGGCAGATCGAGGTGACGTCCCCTGATGCTGTGCAGAAGGTTGAGCGCCTGCATGTGACCCGGTGAATCGAACCTGAAAAAATGATATGCGCCAACCTTAAGTCCCGCCTTACTGGCCCGGCGGTAGTTGTCGTGGAAATTCTTGTCCTTGAAAGTGGCCCCTTCGGTAGCCTTAATTATCACGAAATCAACACTATCAGATGCCACTTTCTCAAAGTTGACCACTCCGTTATGTGCTGAAATATCAATCCCGAGGATTGGGTAACGCGATTTGTCAATCGGCTTGGCTATCAGGTCACTGTCGCGACCATTGCGCAGATATGCCCACCCGCCGGCGGCTGCGGCGGCAAGCATCAGTGCTACGGTCGCGCAAATTACGGACTTTTTATGCCTTTTAAGCCACTTTAACATCAGGTGAGCATCGCTACTACGCGTTTGAGCGCATCAACAAAGGTGTCGGCTTCTTCAAGGGTGTTGTAAGCGGCAAACGATGAGCGCACGCATCCTTCAATTCCCAGGGCACGCATAAGCGGTTGCGCGCAATGATGGCCTGTGCGCACCGCAATTCCGAGCTTGTCGAGCAGCATCCCTACATCGTAGTGATGTGCGCCGGCCACGTTGAAGCTTATAATCGCGCATTTGCCGGGCGCAGTCCCGTAAATTTCGATGCCGGGCACTTCGGCAAGCAAACGTTTCGTTGCATGATTCAACAGTTTGTGTTCATGTTCGGCGATCGCCTCTACACCTGTCTGTTCCAGATAGTCGACAGCCGATTTCAGGGCCGCTATGCCGATGAAATCGGGTGTGCCTGCTTCAAATTTGTAAGGAAGGTCGGCAAATGTGGTGTGCTCGAAGCTTACTGATGCGATCATCTCGCCGCCCCCCTGATATGGAGGCATGGCTTCGAGATGCCGGCGTTTGCCGTAGAGCACGCCGACTCCTGCCGGGCCATACATTTTGTGAGCCGAGAAAGCATAAAAATCAGCATCGAGATCACTTACGTCAACCTTCATGTGAGGGAGTGCCTGAGCGCCGTCCACAACAACAGGAATGTTTCTTGAATGTGCCTCCCTGACAATCTCCGTGATGGGATTGACCGTTCCGAGCACATTTGAAGCATGGGCCACACTGACAATCCTTGTACGGTCGCTGATCAGACGTCTGAACGCTTCCAGATCGAGGCTCCCGTCGGTGGTTATGGGCACAACCTTGATGCTGAAGGGAATGCGAGATTGGAGAAGTTGCCAGGGCACAATGTTGGCATGATGCTCCATCACGGTGAGAATCAGCTCATCTCCCTCCCTGAGCACTGATCCGCCGAAACTCGAGGCTACGAGGTTGAGGCTTTCGGTTGTCCCGCGGGTGAATATAACCTCCTGCTCCGACCCTGCATTGATATAGTCTCTAACCTTGCGGCGCGACATCTCCATCAGCTCGGTCGCTTCCTGCGAAAGGGTGTGGACACCGCGGTGAACGTTGGCCTTGGTTCGGGTGTAACCGTCAACAATGGTGTCTACCACACGGCGAGGGGTCTGCGATGTGGCGGTGTTGTCAAGATAAACAAGCGGCTTGTTGTAGATCTTGCGATCGAGGATAGGGTAGTCGTGTCTGATTCTGTTGACGTCGTATTCCATCGTCATTCCGGGAGATGATTAAGTGCCGACGAACATTCTCCGCAGCCTTCAGCACCGGGCACGCGCGAGAAGCGCCGGTCGACAAGGTGACGCAGACGGTCACGAAGGCCTTCGATGCCAACCCGGTCAATCACATCGACCATAAAGGCCTGCATCAGCATTGTGCGGGCCTCCTGCACAGGGATGCCTCGCTGCTGCATATAGAACAGGGCTGCGGCGTCAAGCTGGCCGGTGGTGGCGCCATGGCTGCATTTAACCTCGTCGTTATAGATCTCGAGCCAGGGTTTGGAGTGCATTCGCGCTTTCTCCGAGGCAAGAATGTTGCGGTTACTCTGATAGGCTTCGGTGAAGGGTGCGTCGCCGGTCACAAGAATGCTGCCCTCGAATGCTCCTTCTGATTCATCGTCAAGAGTGTATTTGAACAGCTGGTCGCTCTTGCAGTGTGGCGCACGGTGGTTTACTTCGGTAAAGTTGTCGACATGCATTTTCGCGCCGCCGATCGCCATTCCGGAGAGTGAAGTTGTGCAGTGGCTCCCTTCGAGATCAATGGTGAATTCGTTGCGGGTGGTTCCGCATGTGAGAGTAACTCCGACAATGTTGAGATGCGATCCGCCATCCTGACGTGCGTAAAGCCGGCTGTGACGCGAGGTGAGGCTCGACGATTCCTCGATGTCGCAGAGGTCGACGCGCGCATTCTCTCCCACATAGAGCTCAGTAACCTGCGACACGAGATAGTGTTGATCGGTGTCGTGGGTGTGGTCACACACCAGGAGCTCAAGTTCCGCGTTTTCCTCAACAATAATCAGCAGCCTGCGCGGAGCCATCATTGCTACGGGTGAACTCATCAGGTTGACAAGCTGAAGAGGCCTTGTTGATTTCACACCTGCAGCGACATGAATCAGAACTCCGTCCTGAGCTAAGAGAGTGTTAAGGGCGTCTGACGGATTGTGGAGTGATGCAAGCCGACCATAGTATTTCTTTACCAAATCGGGATAAGCCTCCGCGCCTTTTTTCAGCGACATGAATGTCACGCCTTCGGGGAGCCGGTCAGCCATCTGACCAACGGGATGAAACTCGTCGTTAACCGTCACACCGAGCAGTGTCGACATGTGGGGCACCCCGCATTTGAATGCGGCAGCCACATCCACGGGGATGTTGACCCGTGCCGGATTGAGTCCGAAGTCGGGTGCATACATATCTTCGAGCGATGTGCGCTCATAGCCTTCGGTGCGCTTTGTGGGCAGACTCCGGTCCCTGAGCGCTTCGAGCGCATCAGCACGCAAGGCATTGAGCGGCTCGGCCGAGTTTTTGCGGAAAGCGTCTTCGTTTTCGCGATAAAGCGCCATGTATTGGTCGAGAGCACTCATTCTCCGTCGATTTCGCGTTTGATCCAGTCGTAGCCTTTCTCCTCGAGCACGAGCGCCAGTTCAGGGCCGCCGGTGCGCACAATCCGTCCTTTATAGAGCACGTGAACAAAGTCGGGCTTGATGTAGTCGAGCAGTCGCTGATAGTGGGTGATCACGATCGTAGCATTTCGATCGGTCTTGAGCTTGTTGACACCCCCTGCCACAATGCGCAGTGCGTCGATGTCGAGGCCCGAGTCGGTCTCGTCGAGAATTGAAAGCCTTGGCTCAAGCACGGCCATCTGGAAGATTTCGTTTCGTTTCTTCTCGCCGCCCGAGAATCCTTCGTTGACAGAGCGTGAAGCCAGCTTGTTGTCAAGTTCAACAACCGCGCGTTTCTCACGCATCAGTTTGAGGAACTCGCTTGCTGTCAAAGGCTCCTGGTGGAAGTATTTGCGCTTCGCGTTGACAGCTGCTCGCATGAAGTTCACCATAGACACTCCCGGAATCTCAACGGGATACTGAAACGAAAGAAACAGTCCTTCGTGACTGCGGTCTTCAGGTGAAAGAGAGAGCAGGTCGAGTCCGTGAAACTCAGCTGAACCGCCGTTGACGGTGTAAGCGGGATTGCCGGCAAGCACACCGCTCAGAGTGCTTTTGCCTGATCCGTTCGGTCCCATGATTGCATGCACTTCGCCGGGATGAATCTCAAGATTTATGCCTTTGAGAATCTCCTTACCGTCGATTCCGGCACGCAGATCGTTAACTTTTAACAGTATATCGCTCATTTTCTGATTTTGTCAATATTTATAACAAATCATGCACCGCATGAGATTGCAAAAATACACAAAAATAATGGTTAATCCTACCTGGACAGCTCCTAAAGATTCATGCCGATGCCGAAGAGCGCGTAATCATAAACAACCGGATCGTCTGGACGGAATTTCCTGAGTTTTTCGGTTACCTCATCAACCGTGCGCCGGTCGTTTGCACGGCGTGAGGTCAAACCTAATTCTCGCGCCGTGTCACCTACGTGAACGTCAAGAGGTATGTAAAGCTGAGATGGCTTTATGACGTCCCACACACCCATATCAACAATGCCATCGTTCCTGACGAGCCACCTTAGGGCCATGTTGATGCGCTTGAGCGCCGAGGTTTTCAGGTTCTGCGGCAGGCAACGGCTGTCGGCTACGCCGTTGTTGGCAGCTTCGAGTTCACGGTTCATGGCGCTGACAAGTGCCCATGCGGGAGCTTCTGACAGGGATATTTTTTCAGCGCGTGCAAATTCCTGCAGAGTGCCGTGGCGCGAATAGATCTTCCGGAGACCGCGCATGTAATGCTTCAGGTTGCGGGCAAAAAATGTGCGGTGAATGTTCAGCTCGTCAGGCAGATCCTCGTAGCCTTCATCAATCAGATAGGCGTAGGGACAGTGATCCATCAAAGCAAACATTTTCTCGCAGTCACGGCAAATCATCTTACGGTTTCCCCATGCCACGGTGGCGCTGAGGAGCGATGCTATCTCTATGTCGGGCAGATCGCTGAAACGGCGCGGAAACCGCACCGGATCGTCGGCAATAAATGCCGGGCTGTTGATCCGGGCGGCTTCCGTGTCAAGAAGTTCGCGGAGTTCAGACTGAGTCATCAGCGTCCTGAGTTTCTGATCATGTCGTGGAGGCGGTTGTTGAAGCTCACGGCATTCTTGAGCTCATCGAGCGTCAGGTGCATGCGGTAACGCCAGTAGTGGCGGGGATTGGCCGGAACATTGATCTGCTCTTCACGCGGATCATGGCGACGGATATCGGCATCGGTGGCAAGCATATCCTGAAGCGGGAGGATACAGAGCATCGAGGGGCTCTTGAAATGATTGTCGACGATCTTCTGACAGATCCACGGCTCGGCATACTGTGGCGCAGCTCCGGCTTCGTGAAGCACATTGTTGTAGTATTCCTGGGTCTTCTCGCGGTCTTCCTCCCACCATTGACGTATTCCGCCCATGTCGTGGGTAGAGGTTGTACAAACAGAATAGTAGGGATAATTCCAAGTGTTTCCGAAGCGAGCTTCAGGGTCTTTCGGCATACGCTGGATTTCGAGAGCAAGAATCTCGAGCTGCGACATCACGGCAGGAACACATGCTGGAATCATGCCGAGGTCTTCGGCACACACAAGCATGTCGGTGGCATCGATAAGAGGCGGAAGTTTCCACATTGCCTTGCCATACCAGAAATCATTGTGGCGACGATAGAAGAAATCGTTGTACAGACGGTTGAAACACCACTTCTCGTAATCGTTGAGCGAACGGTAGGTGTAAGTGAACTGAGCCGAGATGCGGGGGTGATACTTTCCTTTCTCAACCGGATCTTCAATAAATAGTACATTGTCGATCAGGCCGAGCAGTGCGTCGCAAAGGCGGGTGTTCTTGTCGTTTTTCTCCTGGCCTGCGAAATAGTCGGCAACCTTCCGCTGAGTGTCAAACTCGGGGCGCAGCCGATAGCGTCCCCAGCCGGCATCGACAAGAAAGCGCTGACGGGCCTCGTCGGTGTACTCACCGAAATAATCGCCGAGGAACCAGTCCATGATATAAGGAGTTGTCTGCTTGTCGACATCGATCCAGAAGTCGTAATTATTTCGGAGTTCCTCGGGTGTGAACGGTAGCGCCGGATTGAATATACCGAGCAGACCGTGGAGAGCATCCATAGGAATTTGCCAGATGCGGAAAAATCCGAGCACGTGGTCAATTCGGTAGGCATCGAAGTATTCCGACATCTTGCGGAAACGTGCTTTCCACCAGGCGAAACCATCGCGGCTCATCTCCTCCCAGTTGTAAGTGGGGAATCCCCAGTTCTGACCCAGAACAGAGAAATCATCGGGCGGGGCACCGGCCTGGCAGTCGAGATTAAACAGGCGGGGATTGATCCATGCGTCGACACTGTTGCGCGAGATGCCGATAGGAATGTCGCCCTTTATGGCAACACCCTTTGAGTGGGCGTAGTCGCAAACCTGACGCATCTGTTTGTCAAGGAAATATTGCTGAAAGCACACAAAATCAATCTCGTTGCGGTGATCGTTGACGAGCTTTTTGAGTTTTTCGGGGGTATAGACGGCATACTCGCCCCATTTCGACATATCGGCTGTTGAGTTCTGGTCGCGCAAAGTGCAGAATGCGGCGTATGGCATGAGCCACGATTCATTACGTTCCACAAAGCTCTTGAAGTCGGCACTTGCAACCACTTTAGCTCCCTCCTGGGCGAAAAGCTCGCGGGTCCACTCACGCTTTGCATTGTTGACACGCTCATAGTCAACCGTGGGAAGTGCGTTGAGCTCTTTGCGCAGATCTTCATAGTAGGCCCGCCTTTCGGCACTCTTGAGCTTTCCGATCAGCTCAGGGCGAAGATACATTGGATGGAGCGCAAAGGTTGAGTTGGCGTTATAGGGATATGAGTCGGTCCATGTGTGGGTCATGGTGGTGTCGTTGATTGGCAATATCTGGATAAACCGCTGGCCGGTGGCCGCAGCCCAGTCCACAAGCTTCATCATGTCAATGAAATCGCCGGCACCGAAATCGTCGTCGCTGCGCAGCGAGAACACCGGTATGGCAACACCGGCGCCACGCCACGGCGCGAGCGGATTGACAAAGCGCATTCCGGCCACAACCAAAGCCTCGTCGGTCTGCGCAGCTGCTACATCAAGGCGTCTGTTGTCGCGACCTTCCCATGCCACAACATCTCCTGTCGCCTTATCCAGAATCAGGAACTTATAGTCGAACGGGCCTTTAATATCGCGCAGGCTTATGTTGGCGCTCCATTCGGGGAAGCATGCGTCGCTCATGCGCACAGCCTTGCGGGTGTCCCATTTTCCGAGAGCCTCGGGTTCGCCGCTGATGGCGAGAACCTGTCCGGGTGCAACCATCGGGGCCGAAACCCTTATATTCATCATTCCGTTGACCGGATTGGCAGGCGCGTCAGGCTTTTGGCGCAGGTTTATGCAGCCGGTGAAAGCCGAGGAATAATAAGGTTTGTCCCAGGGCTGATCCTGCCAGCGGTCATAGATTTCCATTCGGCTCACACCGGGAGTGGGAGTGATACGGTGACCGGGGCCCCACTCGCGACGTTCGTAGCCGTTTTCATTCTTAACAATGTAATTATACTCAAGGGTCTGACCTTCATGATCGTCTATCTCAACCTCGAGCTCCCATTTCTGTCCGCCTGCATAGCGCATGGCGGGGGCTTTTCTGATATCGTTGGCGCCTAAAGCGGCACTGTTTCCCGACACATGGAGGGTCTCGCCCCATGCCGTGCGGTAATCGACGTTAAAACTGATTTTCATCTTTATTGCAAGTATGATTTTAGGTCGGAGTTTTATAACTGCGCTAATTTAGTAAATTTTCATCAAACGGGTATGGCCAACATCGGAATATCGGCCCTGAATAGCAATCTGTGGGCAAGTGTGGGGTTGAATATGCGGGTGAGCACATTGCGCTTGCGGGTCGGCACCACTATCAGATCAACCTTATTGTCGTTGTTGAGCCTGGAGATGGTCTGTGCCATTGAGTCGGCGCTGACACTCACACCTGAGAAATTGAGCGCAGGATAATTCTTGCTGCAGTAGTCAACGAGATTACAAAGAGCAGATGTGTCAGGCGCAGGATTACGGCGCGATGGCAAGTTCATTATCATGACGTTTGTTCCGGGGCTCATCACCAGAAGCCTTGTCATCAGGTCCATCGCCAGAATGTCTTGTTGATCGGGGAGGGCAATGAACAGAACATTGCGAAACTGCGACGAGTCGGCGATATCGCAGTTGCCCGGCACAGAGAGCACCGGGAAGCGGAGCGAGTCAAGAACTTCGGCCGTGACACTCCCAACAACCTCGCGCTCCTTGGTCTCGGCTGCACGCGTACCCATCACGATCAGCAGTGGCTTGATCTCTTTCGCAGTGCGCTGTATTGCCTCTTCGGGTAGCCCCTCGTTGACCCGCATTTCAAAAATGGCATGGGGCAGCACACCCTCCGTTATTTCATTTTCAATCCTTTTACCGAAACTGTGCATGCGGCTTTCAGCTTCTTGTGTAACGGTCATATCGTCGGCAATCGTTTCCGTGCGACCGAAATCAAGTTCGTTACTCAACGGCAGCGGAGCTGTAAGTGATGGCGACATGTAGGAGTGGAGAAACAACACTCCCGTGCCGTGTGAGGCTGCGATCGAGAGGCCGAGCCGCGCCGCATTGTCGCTGTGTTCGTTGAGATCAGTCGGCACAAGCACCTGCGCCAACGGATTGTAGACGCTTTCGGGAGTGTCGTCGGCGGCGGTGAGACTTCCTGGCACCTCAATGATCCTCAATGCCTTGGTGAGGTCATGCTCATGAATCCTCACTCTCACTCCCGGAGCCACAATCGGGTGTTCGAGGTTAACATTCTGTAAGGCTGTCTCGATTCCTGCAGCTTCAAGGCGGCGCTTAAGCTGCAGGGCGTAAGGATAGGTGTGGATGGCAACTGTGATCAGTCTCATGGATTGCGGGGAGGTGAAAAAGTAAAAAAGCGCCGTCGGTGCGCGGCCTTGATATCAGCAAGGTTAACGCCCCGACGGTCGGTTGGGTTCATTTTGGTGCGGTTATTATTCCGCTTTGTTCTTTTCGAGGATCTCGATAGCCATGTCGTAGATGGTAGTGTCGTCAAGAACTACAATGCCACCGTCGGGACCCGGTTCGATATGTACGCCGCAGTTCTTACCGAACTCATAGTTGGAACCACCAAAATAGTTACGTACGGTCTGACTTGTAAGATTGAGACGGTCGGCGATCTGGCTCATTGCTCCGTCGGGCAGACTGTCTTTGATGCGGCGAAGGTCGTTGAATGAAATTGTCTTTGTCATGATACTATTTTTTGAGGTGGAACAATCGGTTAGTTATTTATGATGTGCTAAAAATAGTAAGAATATTTGTTTTGACAAAATATTTCAAAGAAATTATCACTATGTTTGAAAACATACCGATAAAATTCCGTCATCTCACCCGTTCTACGTCGGCTGAATTGATCCAGGCACGGTGAGCGTTGTCGATTTCCACGTCATACCACATCGCGGGCACACTGTCGGCAACGGCTTTCACCGAGTCGAGAATCACAACCCTGGTGCCTTCGTGGAGAAGCATCGCCTCCTCGCTCCGGTTGCGGGGCTGCCGGGGTGAGGTTGACAGGATGGTTGACTGTGAGGTGATGATTGCCTCAGTGCGGTCGCTTGACAATGAAGCTCCGCGCACAGCAAAGAAAATGCAAACCGCAGTCACGGCAAGCATGGCTATCCCGCCGAAAAAGCCTGTTTTTCTCAGTCGCACTTCTGACGCGAATATGTAAAGGCCCGACAATCCGCATGTAACTGCAAAGCACGCCAGTGCAAGCCACGCCCAGGTGTTGCTTTTCGCTTTACGGGCAGCGCTATCGAGAGCGTTACCGATAAATGTGCCGCGTTCGGCCGGGCGGTCAATGATTTTGCTGTTGACGAAGTCGAGATTTATTTTCGCATCCTTGAAAGTGGGGTCGAACCGCAGTGCACGCTCATAGTTGAGGATAGCCTTTCCGGGATGACCGCTTCTGAACCAGGCGTTTCCTAAATTGTAGTGAAGCGCGGCCGATCCACCTTCAGCTGCCACAGCCTTGGTGTAAAGCTCGACGGCCTCGTCAAAACGGTCGGCGGCATAGGCTGAATCGGCGGCAGCGATCATCTTTGATTCCGCCGAAGCAGCAACACAACCGGCGGCTGCAAAAATCAGTGCTATAATTAAGAGTCGAAACTTCATTTTGCGCGTAGGTTTTCAATTTTGTTGATAATGCCTGAAACTTCGTCATACACACTTCCGATCGCTTCAGAGCTGCCGGGGGTGTAGCGCGCCATCTCACACTGTTCGATCACACGGCTAACCTCGCTTCTGAGTTCTTCGGAAGCTCCGCGTGCTGTGAGCTCCTTATCGATCACATCGCGCGACAGGGAGCCGGCAGGGATTGCAAATTTGTCGCTCAGGTAGCCTGTGAGAGCCTTCAGTATTTCTGCATAGAAGGAGTCGGCGTTTCGCATCTGGAGCATCTTATGAGCTGTGGCAAGACGCTTGCGCGCCACTTTTCCGGCACGCGCCAGTTTCTGCCCTTCAATATCTGAGGCCAGGCGTATCCGGCGTCGGTTGACCAGCGTGAGGATTATGAGTATAACAGCCGGCGATGCAAACAGCCACCAGAACCAGCCGCGGTCAACGACAGGGGTTTTCCAGCCTGAGGGATTTTTCTCACCGAGATAGATGTGGCGGATGTCGGTGTTTTTTGACTGGATCTCCTCCTGATCACGGCTCACACTGGCCCCGGCACCTTTACCTACATTGATATTATAAGAAGGTGTATTCAGTGTGACATACTGCTGCTTGGCGGGATCGAAATAAACGAAATGGTCGGCCCCGATGGTGAATTTGCCTGTTGTTTGCGGCACGAAGGTGTATTCAACCGTCATCCGGCCGGTTACGTTAGAACCGCTCACTTGCGCCTCGACATTCGATTTGGGGGTATATTGCTCGAATTCTGAAGGGAAGTCGATAACTGGTTCCTTGAGATATTTGATGTTGCCGGTTCCCGAGATGGTGTAGATCAGCGTGCCGGCATCGTTGGTCAGGAACTTGTCGCCTACAAGACGTGAGTTGATGGAGAATGTGCCGACAGCCCCGTTGAATCCGGCTGGCCGGGGAGTTGGGAGTGGCATAACATCGACCGAGGCGCTGTTTGAGTTAACCTTGATTTTGCGAGTGGTTGGCTGACGCACGGAGAGGAAGCCGCCCATGTTGACGTTGTTGTATTGAACAACGGTGATGTCGTAGTTGCCTGAGTTGATGTTGAGTTTTCCCGACTTCTGAGGGAAGATGATGCATTTCTTCAGAACAGCCGTGAGATACGTCTGGCCATTGAAAGTCTCCTCCTGATTCAGCTCTGAACGGATTTCTACGTTTTCAATCAGGAATCCGTCGAAGCTTGGCTGTTTAGTGGGGAAAAACTCTGAGATGGAGTATTTTGTGTAGAGTTTGATCGTACACTCGATCGCTTCCTGCTCGTAAACCCTGGTGCGCGACAGATTGATCCTGACAAACACATCGTTAGCGCCTACAGTGCGGTCCGACCCCTGAGTGTCGATGTCTCTGACATCAACCGGTCGGCTTGACGCCGGTTTCGAGGCATTTGCTGCCGGCTCGACGGTGAATGTTGTAGGACGGGTGGTGTAACGTTTCCCTTCTACCACCACCGAAGCCTCGGGAATGGTGAACGTGCCCGCTTTTTCAGCGAGATACGTGTAGGTGTACTCAGTGCGCGACGATGACTCGGTGCGTCCGTTGGTTATGCTGTAGCTGCGTGAGGTTGAGATGCTCGGACCGTAGATCAGCCGGCAGCCGTTGATCTGCGACACTTTGATGTCGCGCGACTCGCCGTTGTCGAGCCGGAAAGTTACGGCAAATTTCTGCCCTTCAAACACCCTCACCGGAGGCCTGACACTGAATGAAACGGCCGCGTGCAAACCGGCAACCGTCGTTATCGCAATGAATAATAAAAGCAGGTAACGTTTCATGCTCTTTGTCTATTACCAGGGGTTGGTGACTGTTCGCCGGCTCGCCGAGCCTGCTTTCTTTTCAGCTTCCTGGACTCTGCGTCGGGTTGCAGCTTCGGCATTCTCCATCGCTTTGAGAATTTTTTCGGCATTCTCGTCGCTTATGCCGCTCTCAGGCTTGGGTTGAGGAGGCTTCTGATCGTTTTTGTCCTGATTCTGCTGATCCTGATTCTGCTGCTGATCTTGCTTGTCCTGATCTTTGTTCTGATCCTTGTTCTGCTTGTCCTGGTCCTTGTTCTGATCCTGATTCTGATTGTCTTTATTCTGCTCGTTTTCCTTCTTTTTAAGCTGAGCCATGCGCAGGTTCTCACGCGCGAGATCATCGTCAGGAACCAACCGCAGCGACTGCTTGTAAGCCTCGATCGCAGGGTCATATTGCTCGACATTGTAGGCCATGTTGCCGATATTGTAGGCGGCTCCTGAAGCGAGACTCTCGGGCGCTGATGAGGATTCTGCCACTTCTGCAAAAAGCTTGCGAGCTTTTTCGAGCAACTCTTTCCCGCTTTCGCCGGGCCCTGCCTGTTTTACCATCGACAGCGCAAGATTATATTTTGCCTCCAAGTTCGCGGGGTCGGAATTGACAGCCTTGGTATATGCCGCTTCTGCCTCGGCATAACGGCTGTCGGCGTAGAGCCGGTTGCCTTCGTCGTTATATCGGCGGGCTTCCCTTTGCTCGGGTGTCGATGACGAACAGCCGGTCATGATGAGCGCCGCTATTGCAGCAAGGGATATGATGATCTTCTTTTTCATTTCTTTTCGCCTGAGAGTGAATTGTTTGAAAAGAAGGTGATCTTCTTGAGCCATGAAATCTTCCGGGTAACTGTCAGGGCCTCGATTATCAGAAGAATCAGGGCGAGCCATGCGAAAACCGGAAATTGCTCGGCCTTTGGGGAGAGGGTGGTGCGCATGAAGTCGCTTTTGGCAAGAGTGTCAAGCTTCTGGTTGAGATCGTCGACACAGCTGTTGCTTCCGCCTGACAGGTACACACCCTTTCCGGCCGACGCAATTTTCTGCGCCTCGGCTGCATTAAGTGCCGTGACAACCTGTTTGCCTTCGCGATCCTTCATGTATTCGTTGGTGTTGCGGTTGATGATGATGGGCGCACCTTTTTCTGTGCCGAGGCCAATCACATCAACCTGCACTCCTGACGAAGCGGCGCGGGCTGCTGCCTCAACGGCATTGTCCTCAAAGTTCTCACCGTCGGTGATTATCACGATGGCTTTTCCGCATTTGTCGTCGGGAGTGAACGATTGCAGAGCCATGTCGATAGCGCTGCCGATCGCTGTTCCTTGAGTGGGTACCATCTCGGTCGATACGCTGTTTACAAACATCTGTGCCGAAATCCGGTCGGCAGTAATTGGCAGCTGCGTGTATGAATCGCCTGCGAAGACGATCAGACCGACGCGGTCGTCGCGCATCGACTTTATAAGCCTTTCGAGCAGATGCTTCGCTCTGTCGAGTCGGGGCAATCCGCCGGGATCGTCTGTGGATGAGGCGAGCATTGAGTTCGACACATCGAGACAGATCATGATCTCGATGCCACGGCTCTCCTCGGTTTCGCGGGCCGACTCTTCGAGCGTAGATGTGGCACGCGGGCGTGCCAGCACAATGACGAGCATGGCGATGGCAGCCAGTGAGAGCGACATCTTGACCCACGGCATATATTTCGAAGCCTCGGGCATCAGTGCAGAAAGCACTTCCGGCTTGCCGAAGCGCCGGAGCTTGCGGCGCCGCGCAACCCTCGACCACCAGAACAGGGCGCAGAACACCGGAATCAGCAGCAACAGATAAAGCAGATGTGGATAAACAAAACTAATCATAGAGGTGCAGATTCATTATGGGATTGTGCGCAGTATGGTGACACGCATGAGCATTACGAGAGCATATAGAAGCAGAGCTGCGATAGCCCAGGGCATATAGTCGTCCTCGGTCTGAGCGAAGTCCTTGACATCCATTTTCGTTTTCTCGAGTTTGTCGATCTGCTCGAATATGTCGCTGAGCACAGATGTAGAGGTGGCGCGGAAATATTGGCCGCCCGTCATGTCGGCAATTGTCTTAAGGGTAGCTTCGTCGATCACAACCGGCATGTTGACATACTGAATGCGGCCTATAGCGTCCATTTCAGGATATGGAGCCATCCCGTTGGTGCCGACACCGATCGTGTAGACCTTGATGCCGTTTTTTGCTGCGATTTCGGCGGCAGTTATCGGCGCCACATTGCCGGTGTTGTTCGATCCGTCGGTGAGAAGAATGATGCTTTTTGATTTTGCTTTGCCTTCACGGATTCGGTTGACCGAGGTCGTGAGACCGTCGCCTATGGCCGTACCATCCTGCAGCATACCCATTTTCAAATCGTGGATATAGTTGGCGAGCAGCGAGCGGTCGGTGGTCATCGGGAGGGCCGTGAAACTCTCGGCTGCAAAAATCACAAGACCCATATTGTCGCCTTCGCGACCTGAAACAAACCGCTGGGCAACACTTTTCGCAGCTTCAAAACGATCGGGCTTGAAGTCGCGCGCGAGCATTGAGGTAGATATGTCGAGCGCAATCATGATGTCAGTTCCCTCGGTCGAGGCTGTGCGCCACGAATCGCGGGTCTGAGGCCGTGCAATCATTACGATCACACACGCAATCACCGCCATCTGTATTGCGAAAGCAACGTGACGCAGGGTTGCCTTCCATGAACGCGGAAGCGATGAGTAGGGGCTGATGGTTGAAACCTCGAGCGATGCATGGATGTTACGTTGTTTCCACACATACCAGGCGCCCAGAGGGATTAGCACCAGCAGGAGCCACAGCAAACGGGGATTGGCAAAGAGCATTACTGTAATCATTTGGCTTCAGTGGGCTTGACGGTTTCAGTTTCAGGCAACGGGCGGGTATCTTCAACAAACTGCATTGCCGAACGGAATGCCTTGACATTGTCGTCGGGCAGCGGACGGACTTTGGCAAATTTTACGAAATCGGCCATGTTGAGAATCTCGGTCATGTAACGGCGAGGAAGCCTTGTCTGTTCATTGTTGTTCAAGGCATGGAGGATCTCGGTCGAGGTCATCTCCATAGCGTTGATACCAAACCGTTCCTGCAGATATATACGCAGGATCTCCGTAAGGCGTGTGTAAAATTCCTTCTCCTGGCCCTGCTCGCACAGTTTCTCCTGGCGCAGGCGGTTGAGCTCGCTGATTGCAGTTTCGTAAGGAGGTGCTTTCCTGACTGCTGCTGCAAACCCCTGTTTGTCGGCTTTCTTACGGAAATAACGGAGATAGACAAACACGCCGGCTGCTATCAGCAGAACAGCAACGATTATCCATGCCCCGTAGTCAACAAGCCAGTTGGGGAGATGGTCATACCACTTCAAGCCGGCCGATGCAGGGCCGGTGTAGTCGTGAATATCATTCAGCGTATCAACCGGCACCGGGATCACTTTCAGCGCCAGAGGCGACGATGCGATTGTTTCGTTCCCTTCAACATAGAGCACCGGCGGCAATGTGTAGAGGCCCGAGTCAAACGATTGTATAGTGATCGTTCTCAGAAGCTGGCTGCGGCCGTTGCCGAGGTTGACGGTGTCGGTCACGCCCTCATCTGCGATCTCCACTTCGGCAGGCATTTTCTCTTTCTGGATCACGATCTGCCCGGGCTTATCCGTAGCGCTGAGCATTTCAACCTTGATAGTGGTTTTTTTGCCCATGAGCAGATAGGCCGAGTCGAGTTGTTGCTTCAGTGATCCGGCAGCCCGTATGGAAGCTGTGAGGGCAATAATAACGATGAACGATATTATGGAGAAAACTCGTCTGTTCATGTTTCTGGGATTCATTTTAGCGTCCGGCTCCCCGCATTCTGAACAATGCCATGAGCGCCTTGACATAATCTTCGTCGGTCGACACCGAGGCGAAGTCAACACGGCTCCGGCGCATGATCGAGGTCATTTGCTGCTGCCGGTCATACCACCATTTGCCGAGCGCCATCCTGACTTTTTTCGACGATGTGTCGATCCATCTGTCGGCTCCCGTTTCGAGATCGGTTATTCTCATCAGTCCCACATCGGGGATTGTGGCATCGCGTTTGTCGTAGACTTGCACGGCAATAACGTCGTGTTTACCTGCGGCAATGCTCAGGGCCTTCGAATAGTCGTGAGTGTCAATAAAGTCGCTTAGAAGGAAGGTGGTACACCGTTTCTTTAACGCATCGGTGAAATAGCGCAGAGCAACAGCAATGTCGGTACCGGCGCTTTCGGGTGTGAAGTTCAGGAGTTCGCGGATCAGAAACAGAATATGGCGCTTGCCTTTCTTGGGAGGAATGAACTTCTCGATTCTGTCAGAAAAGAAAATCATTCCGATTTTGTCGTTGTTCTGAATGGCCGAGAATGCGATAGTGGCTGCGATTTCGGCTATTATCTCCCGCTTTTCAGGACCCTCGGCTCCAAAAAGGCGGCTTCTCGATACGTCGACAAGGAGCATGACTGTCATTTCACGCTCCTCCTCATAGACTTTCACGAACGGCTTGTTGTGACGCGCCGTAACGTTCCAGTCAATATCGCGGATATCGTCGCCATACTGATACTCCCGCACTTCAGAAAAGGTCATGCCTCGACCTTTGAAGGCAGAATGATACTCACCCGCGAATATGTTACTCGACAATCCGCGGGTTTTGATCTCGATTTTCCTGATTTTCTTAAGCAGTTCGCTGGCTTCCATCTGCAGGGCTGTGGAAATGAACTATGTCAGGGTACTTCAACCTTGTCGAGGATTTCAGAGATAATCTCGTCGGAGGTGATATTGTTGGCCTCAGCCTCATAAGTAAGACCGATGCGGTGGCGGAGCACATCGTGACAAACTGCACGAACATCCTCGGGAACCACATAGCCGCGCTGACGAAGGAATGCATAGGCGCGGGCTGCGCGGGCAAGTCCGATCGATGCACGGGGCGATGCACCGAACGAAATTATTCCGTCGAGATTCTTCAGGTTATATTCGCCGGGGAAGCGGGTTGCGAATACAATGTCGACTATATATCGCTCGATTTTCTCGTCGATGTAGATCTGCTCCACAACTTTCTGCGCCTCGAGAATATCCTCAGGACGCAAGATTGGTCTCACTTTCTCATCGTGGCCGTCGATATTGCGGCGTATGATCTGCATCTCCTCGCTCTTTGAGGGGTAACCGATGATCACCTTGAGAAGGAAGCGGTCAACCTGTGCCTCAGGAAGCGGATAGGTGCCTTCCTGCTCGATAGGGTTCTGGGTAGCCATGACAAAGAACGGCTCCTCGAGAGGGAAGGTGCGTTCACCGATCGTAACCTGTCGTTCCTGCATTGCCTCAAGCAGTGCGCTCTGCACTTTTGCCGGGGCGCGGTTGATTTCATCGGCAAGGATGAAGTTAGCGAAAATAGGGCCGCGCTTAATCTGGAACTGCTCTTTCTGAACTGAATAGACCATCGTACCGATCAGGTCGGCAGGGAGCAGGTCAGGAGTAAACTGGATACGGCTGTATTTTGCATCGATGAGCTGAGCAAGGGTTTTGATTGCAAGTGTTTTGGCAAGACCGGGTACACCTTCCAGAAGCACGTGTCCGTTGCTTAGCAATGCAATCAGGAGAGCATCGACAAGATGCTTCTGACCCACGATCGTGCTGTCCATCCCGTGGACAATCATGTTCACAAAATCGCTTTTCGATGCAACCAAGTCATTGAGCTGCTTGATGTTGACAGTTTCGCTCATAGTCTTTATGCGAGGGTATAGGTTAATTCGTTATTTTCTAAAACATTATTGATCGACACCTGAGTGTCGCTTCGAGTAGATTGTATGTGGCAAAATTACACATTATCAACATTTAAGCGGAGTCACACAAGTGTTAATTTTAACTATAAATAGTTTAACTTTATTGATAGCGCGAATAGATCTCGTAGGCTTTCCGTTTAGCAGCCTCAACGCTCTCGGGATTATCTGGATCGATGCCGTAGTCCTCAGGTGCAGGGATTCTCACAACAGTTCCCGGAACAACCCGCTCAGGATGTGAAAATCCTTTCTCTGCAGCATTGGCCTCATAGATATACACCCAAAATGCCTTGTCGCCATAATGGCGGCGGGCCATGGTGGTGAAATAATAACCTTGACGGACTGTGTCGGTCACAGTATTACCGCTGTTCAGATTCTCAGTCTTCGAATCGGCTTCGATGTCAGGTGTTTCGATCAGTTGCGGCTCTATTGTTACGGTTTCTTCTTCAATAACAACCGCAGGCTCTGTTTTCGTCTCAAAAAGAATTGTCACGAAGTAACCGGCCACGAAGCCTACGGCTGTAAAGATTACAGCTACAAGCCACAGAGGAATGCGAATTCGCCTGTCGTCAGTAATCGGCTCAGTGTCGACGGGCGAATCCACTACTGGTTCAGTAACTGCTTCTTCTGAATTAGATACGTCCTCATTAACCGGCTCGTCAGCCAAAAGCTCGGCTTCGGGCTCCGGATTGGCCGGAGCTTCCGGCTGAGGTTCAATCATCGCATTTTCCGATGCTTTAACCGGTTCTAATTCAGGCTCAGCATGGACGGTATCGGGTTCTGCTAAGGATTCCGTAAGCAGCATTTCCTCGGTGACACCTTCAGCAAGTTCAACCGGCTCAAATGCAGCGAAAGGAGCGTTGACCTCATCGGCAAATGCCGGGTCGGGAATAAAATCACCCTCTGGAGTAAATTCGCCAAATCCTTTTATTTTGGCAGCCTTTCCCGATTCGAGCTGAGCGGTTATTTCGGCAAAGAGACTCTTGATGAAACCAAGAGCGGTTTCACGGTCAGTATCCGATGCTTCGGCCAGAAGATCGGCCAGCTGATTGGCTGTAACTTTAGCTTTCATTGGAGTTTCTTGCGAAGCACGTTGCTTGGTGAAAATTCAATCTTTATTGCCGGCGGCATGAGCATCCGTTTTCCTGCCGGGTCAGTCTCGACATATTCATCGGTTTTGACAGCTCTGAACTCGCCGAACGACGGAATTGCAACGCTGTCTCCCTCGCTCAGAATGAGCTGCATGATTTCCGTAAAATGTTCGGAGAGGCCGTTCACGGTCTTTGTGTCAAGACCGCAGGTTTCTGCCACGCGGCTGTTGATCGACGTTGTTTTCACCATAGGGGAGTTGTTTTCTCAATTTGGAACCTGGGACGGTTTTTCACCTCAATGAAAATCTTTCCGATGTATTCGCCCACAATCCCGACTGCAATCAGCAGCAGGCTGCCTAAAAACCATACAGAGAGCATGATCGACGCCCATCCTGACAGAACCGGCTTGCCGAAATAGCTGATGAGGACATAGAGCGCTACCACCAGATCAAGCACAAGAAGCATGAGTCCGGTCAGAAAGATGATGCGCATAGGTCGTGCCGAAAAACTCGTTATACCGTCGATAGAGAACGCCAGCATCTTTCCCAGCGGATACTTCGACTCGCCTGCGGCTCGCGGCGCACGGTCGTAGCGCACAATTGACGTTTTCAGCCCTATCTGCGGAATTATACCGCGAAGAAACAGGTTTGATTCCCGGTATTCGGCCAGCATGTGGAGTGCACGGTTGCTCAGCAACCTGTAGTCGGCGTGATCATAGACCGTGTCGAGTCCCATCGCTTTCTGGAACTTATAGAACCCGCGCGCAGTGGTGCGTTTGAACCATGTGTCGCTGTCGCGGCTCGCCCTCACTCCGTAAACAATCTCGTCGCCCTCATTGAACCGCTTCACCATCTCGATTATGGCCTGAGGATCGTCCTGAAGGTCGGCATCGATCGATATTGCGGCGTCGCAATGATCTGTCACGGTGTAGAGTCCGGCCAGCAAAGCATACTGGTGGCCACGGTTGTGGGCAAGAGAAATGCCTTTGACGTCAGGATACTCCCGGCTGAAGTTCTCGATAATGTTCCATGTGCCGTCGCGGCTACCGTCGTTGCAGAGCATCACATAACTTCGTGGCGAGGCAATCCCGTCGGCAGTCATGGTGTGGAGCACCTCCAGCAATTTCGGGAGCGAGATCGGCAGGACCTCGCTCTCGTTATAGCAGGGAACAACTATGGCGATTACCGGAGCATCCATCAATAGCTTCGGGCAAACAGCACTCTGCGTGCCGACGGTTTTCCGGTCACCATGCAGACGCCGGGCGTGAGGTCGCCGTCAAGGGGCAGACAGCGGATGGTAGCCTTTGTTTCGGCTTTGATCTTTTCTTCGGTTTCGGGTGTGCCGTCCCAATGTGCAAGGATGAAACCGCCTTTTTCAATCTCTTTCTTGAATTCGTCATAGGTTTCTACGGTGCGGGTCATTTCCTCACGGTGTTTCAGAGCCTTGTTATAGATATTCTCCTGAATCTTGTCGAGCAGGTCCTTGATGTGGGGCGCGATTCCGTCAAGCTTCTCAACGCTCTTTTCGAGAGTGTCGCGGCGGAACAGCTCAACTGTGCTGTTTTCGATGTCGCGGGCCCCGATGGCCAGACGCAC
>CAZKXM010000003.1:0-53718 GCA_964556785.1 uncultured Bacteroides sp.
TGGAGATGGAGGGATTCGAACCCTCGTCCAAACGTGGAACTAATGTGCTTTCTACATGCTTAGTCTCTACTTGGTTTTCGTGGCGCGGCAGGCAAGAGACCACCAACCGTGTCCTTATCCTCTAAAGACTTCGGAAGAGTCACGAGGCTTTACTCTTCCTATTCCCGATTTATCTGCACCACCTTGTCGATTAGTCTCGGGACGATTGACAATCGGGTGATGTCTCGTCTCTGCAACTGTTGCGGAGATAAAGCTAATCTACTATACTTCGATTAAGCAGCGAGAGCGTAGTTGTTTTCGCCATTTGAAATTTTGATGTCCCAGATTATAGAGCGTAGCCATCATTGCTCTGCATGCTTACACACCACCTCTACACGCTGTCAAAACCGGTCATCCCCTTGTGAATTGACCCGATGTTTCGGGGTTTGTAGGCTACAAAGTTAGTAAAACGCCGGGATATGTGCAAATAATCGCTGCATTTTGAGGTTTTTCGCGAATTGAATCGCTATCTTTGCCGAAAAGCGCAGATTGGTTTGAAACGTACAGGTTCCATAATCGTGTTAATCGTTTTGTCGGTACTGCTGACGGGCGCAACGGTTACTCCGTTCTACGGTTTGACAGGCGAACGGCTGGCAATCGCGCTTGCCCAGACAAGCAAGCCATCACGATATGTGGCCGATCCTTACCGTTTATGGTCGTCGAACGTCAGGGAGCTGTATCTGCCGCTCGACGGGGTGTCCGTGAGCATCGTTCCGCTCTGGCCGGCGGAGGTTGCCTTGGGTGAGGTTATCCCTTCGCAATGGTGGGCGCGCGGTGCGGCAGCGACTGTGGAGTGTGTGAAGACCGATCTTGTGAATCTATGGCCGATGTCGATCGATGTTATCACTCAGCGGGGCATTTATCCTCCGGCCATTGTGTCGCGGTGCAAATGGACTAACGGGTCGGTGCGCTGCGGATTTCTGAAGATTGACGGCATCGAGACCAACGGCTGGGAGCCACCGGCTGATGCAAAGGGCGATGTGGCTCGTGTGGCCATGTATGTCTGGTGTGTTTATCGCACTGCCATGTTCGATCCCTGGGCGGGACTGCTTTTTCAGCCCGACGATCTAACCCCTTACGGCATCGACGTTTTGCTGCGCTGGAGTCGCGAAGATCCTGTAGACGATGCCGAGCGACGTCGCAATGAAATCATTGCCGAAGCGCAGGGATGCGGCAACCCGTTTGTGGAATATGCCGGTCTGGAGGAATTTATCTGGGGAGAGAAGTCGCACGAACCATTCCTTGATCCTGACACCGATCCCGAAGAACCGATGCCTCTCAGGAGCACATATCGCGTCAATGAACCGTTGATATATCTGATTCATGACGAGGTTTCTGACAATGCCGTCTGGCAGGTTGATGGAAAACGTGTTGCAAAAACGGTGAGCCCCACGTCGCTCGGAGTTGGGTCGCATCTATTTGAGTTTGAGGAGCCGTCAGGCCGACACGGCAAGGTTTTAATTTCGATCGTGGCATGAAACAATCCTTCCGATTGGCGATAATAATGGCAGGCGGCATGATAGCTAATGGCTGTCACACTGCAACTCCCCCTGCTCTCGAGGAGGGGCGACCTGTTGAGCCTCCGGTTGTAGAACCGGGAGGCGCAGATAAACCAACCGGCGATGATGGCGCGGATGATGTTGTGACCGACACCGATCCCCGCTATATCGGTCCGGAGATGGAGCTGCGCTTCTCAGCTGGGGGTGTGATGGTGATTAGGGAGACTGATGACAAGATCGTGTTTCGTGAAATCGACACCAAACGGCGTGTTGAGTTTAATCCGGTTGCCTGTTTGCTTCGGGTTAACGGTGCAGATGTCCCTGTGGCTATTGCAGAGAAATTGCGTTCGGTTGACGCAATAACAGTGATCCGCATAACCGAGCCTTCCGGTGCTACACACCTCATTGCTTTCCAACCATGAAGCAACTGCCGTTCACACTGTCAGCAGGCACGGGATTATTGCTGATGATTACACTGCAGCTCGTCACGGCGAGTTGCTGCTATCTGGCTGGAGGGTCGCTGAGTGTCTGGAGCGTGATTATCTCTGTGACTGCGGGTGTGATTTGGACCGCTCTGACATCCGGCTGGCGCGGTGTGGCGACATTGACGGCTGTCCTGACATGCTGCATTGCTGTATCGGCTTTTTTGTTTGATTCGGCCTACGATTCGGTCCACTATCACAAGGAGTTCGTGTTGCGGCTTGCCGAGGGCTGGAATCCTGTTTATGAGACCGACTATGTGCCTGACCGCATATGGTGGATTCATCACTACGGAAAATTCGGCGAACTGACGGGCGCCGCGATATATCTGCTCACCGGTGTTTTTAACACAGCAGCGGCAGCATCGGCAATCTTCATGGCATCAGCGAGTTTGATATTCTATGATTTGCTGAGGCGTATCTATCACGAGCGGCTGACGCGGGCAGGTGCCGCGGCTGTCACCGTTGTGACGATGTTTAACCCGGTTGTGGCGTCGCAGATCTTTTCGTTTTGCAATGATCTGTATTGCTACGGAGGCGCATGTGTGATGGCTGCTGCCTTCGCAGTTCTGCTGGGGAGGCGACAGAGCGCGCCGGTCAGCGGGATATGTTGCGGAATCATTGTGTGTATGTCGATCGTGATGGTCAACGTTAAGTTTACCCATGCTTTCTATGCCGGCTTAGTGTGGATGGGAGCAGGTAGTGTACTCTTGCGGCGACGTCAATGGCGCGACTTTGCGAAGCTTACAGCGGCGGGATGTATCGTAATGCTGTTTTCGGTGGCAGTTGTGGGATGGCATCCTTATCTGACCAACGCTCTTCATTTCGGCAACATGTTTTTCCCCGTAGCCGGGAGCGGTTTCGATTACACACCCGGGGAGTTTGCCGGAATGAACCGGCTGATGAAGTTCATAGTGGGAAATCTGTCGCAACCCAACCAAGCCTGGAGTGTGATTTACAGTCCGTTGGATCCTGATAACTGGTTAGGGGGCCGGTGTGCGCCTACACTTGGCTTCGGTGTGCTGTATCTGCCTCTATTGATTCTTTCATTTGCCGTACTGGCGATCAATGGGCGTAAGAGTTTGTGGCTAACTGTGATTTCTGTTACAGGTGTGGCATTGAGCTTCGTGTTTGTCGTAAGCTGGGTTGCCCGTTTCAATCCCTTTGCATGGCTCCCGATTCCGCTTGCACTGCTCGCCGCTCTAACGGCCGGCAGAATGCGGCGCACCGGTATTGCAATCGGTGTTCTTGCAGTTTTCTCAAGTGCCTTGATTTTCGCACGAAACACAGGCGCAGCAGCGTGTATGCAACGCCGCATTTCTCTGCTTCAGAAGGCTGCAGCGGAGTGTGGGGAGATGCCGAGAATAGCTTTCGGCGATGACGTGACCTTACCTACCGTCATTACAATCCCGTTTACTGCAGCATCTGCCGACAGCCTTCGCGCTGACCTCACCTTCAGGATCTACGGCAGGGGTGCGACCGGAGATCATGCATCGTTTATCGAACTGAGCGAGTGCGCCGCTGACCATCTGCAGCATATGAACACACTTGACGGCGCGATGTTCCGCGTAGCGGCCGAGTGATCAGGAGTCGGCGAATTTGTTAGGAAATTTTATCTCTTTACGGGGGCGCACCATAGCGTAGATCACGAAGAACACACCAATCAGGATGAACGGGACGCTCAGCCACTGACCCATGTTGAGTGTCATGTTGGCTTCAAACGCAACCTGATCGTTCTTAATGAATTCGATAAGGAACCGGGGCAGGAAGATGCCTATCAGGAAAGTTCCGAAAATGAGGCCCTGTCGCTCTTCAGCGTTCTTTTTCCAGTACATCCACATCAGGAGCCCGAACAGAGCGAAATAAACCAGGGCTTCATAAATCTGCGTAGGGTGGCATGCAAGGCCCTCATAGAGTCTGTGCCATTCGGCTGATCTGACAAACTTGAATCCCCAGGGAAGGGTAGTGGCATGGCCGAAGATCTCCGAGTTCATAAGGTTGCCAAGCCTGATGAGGCCTCCGACAAGGGAGATCGGCACAACCAGACGGTCGAACGTCCAGAGCGGGCTGCGCTTGGTTGTGAAGATCGAGAAAAGGATCACGGCAAGGATAATACCGATCGTTCCGCCGTGACTTGCAAGTCCTCCCTCCCAAACATACAGGATTTTCAGCGGGTTGTGGCTGTAGTAATCCCATTCGTAGAAAAACACATGGCCGAGCCGGGCCCCGATTATTGTAGCTGCTATCACCCAGATCAGCAGCGTGCCGAGCCATTTTTCAGGCGCTCCTTCGTGTTTGAACATCCGGGCCACTATGTCGTAACCGATGATAAACCCTATCATGAACGCAAGGCTATACCAGCGCAGCGTAATAAATCCGTCGAATATCACCGGACTGACGTCCCATGTTATGTAGTTGAGCATTATGATTGTCGGTTAGTTGGATTTCAAGTTCCAAAGTTAGTGAGTTTTTAGCTAATTTTGCAAAATGGAAAAGAAAAACATCTGGGATCTTAATCGTGTTGACGTCGAGCAGTTTCGCCATCAGAGGAAACTCCCGCTCACTCTGGTGCTTGACAACGTGAGGAGTCTCAACAACATAGGATCGATGTTTCGCACAGCCGACGCATTCAGCATTCGCGGCATTGCCATGTGCGGCATTTGCGCAGTTCCCCCATCTCCCGAGATCCACAAAACGGCTCTCGGTGCCGAGGAGTCGGTTGACTGGCGTTACTTTTCAACGACACTCGAAGCTGTCGAGGCTCTACGCGCCGAAGGTGCCGTTATCTGCTGTCTCGAGCAGGTGAAGGAGAGTGTCGAGCTTCAGGATTTCAATCCCGACCCTTGTAAAAGCTACGCTTTAATAGTTGGTCACGAAGTTGACGGTGTTGACCCGGCTGTGGTGAATGCCTGCGATGTGTGTATCGAAATTCCGCAGCGAGGCACAAAGCATTCAATGAACGTGGCTGTCAGCGCCGGAGTTGCCATGTGGCATTTCTTCTCCAATCTTGAATGCGCCCGAGCAGAGTAGCGTTACCTGACCGGATCAAGATGGTAACGTCGCAACAGAGTTTTGAACTCAGGTGTTGTCATGAACCTGACTATAGCCGAGTCGAGAGTGTTGGCGAGTGTTGAGTCGCGCCCGGTCAGCACCCATGAACGGAATTGAGTGAACGAAACGTCGGTTGATATATCCATGTCGGGATAGTCGGACGAGAGTGCGCGCGCTGTCGATGCATTGACAACAGCAAGCGGAAGTTCTCCGGCAGCTGTAAGCAAAAAAATCTGTTCGGGCGAGTGGAGTGAATCGGCATCGATATAGATGGTGTCGCCTATTTCCCGGCTTAGATTGCGCAATCGTTCAACAGCCGGCGAACCACCCACCACTGTCACCCTCCTGCCTCCGAGATCGAGCTGTGATTCCACAGTCCTGTGCCTGTTACTGTCGAGCTTCTGGATCAGCACCTGCCGGTCGAGGAATATTGGCTCGGTCATGCGGTAGCGGCGTTTCATAGCGGCCGTCATCGGCAGTTCTGCTATCAAGATATCGTATTGGCCGCTGTCAAGATCAACGAGCGCCTTGCGGAGCTTCACAATCGGATGAAATTTCAGAACAAGGCCTTCGCGCGCTGCAATCCGGCTTATCATCTCATACCCGAAGCCACCCAGAGAGTCGCCGCCCATGCTCATCACAGCCAGCGGGGAATACTCGATGGCAACATTGACGGTGTCGCCGCCGGCAATCACTTCGCTGTCACCGTTGTCAGGGCGCGGTGCCGAGCATTGCCGCAGCGCCACCATCAGCAATATGGTAATGAGCAACAGAGCTGCATAGAGACCTGTACGGCCGGTTTTTGGAGCGAGACGCGGTTGAATCGGCATCAGTTGGCAAAATCAATTGAAACACCCATCTGGAACCGGCGTGGATTCATCGGATAATATGGCAGAGCGAAGTAATTCCTGCCCATCATGCCCTGGTTGACGTGTGAGAACAGAATGTAGAATCTTGCTCTCTTGAGCTTGAAATTGGCATAAGCGTTCATGAACGGATAGTTGCCGATCAGGGTTTCGTGCTGATTGCTGAATGCCATAAGGGCAGGCTGATAATTGGGCGCATAATAGCGGGTATAGTAATCGCAATCAACACCGAGCTGCACATGGAGCACTCTCGCGATACTGAAAAGCAGGTAGAGGTTGGAACGTATGGCCAGTTTCGGAAGCGGAACAACCCGATCGTTGGTGGTTGTCTGATATGTTACCGAATTGTCCCAATGCAGAATTCCCGCCCTGAGCTTCTGAAGCAGGCGTAGCGATAACACCTGAACGCTTCCGCTGTGTTGAACAGGCAGACTCCCTTCACCGAAGTAAATCAGATTGCTGACATTCTCGAAATCGGCGCTGAAGTTTGTTCCCGTGTGGGGAATGTCGATCGTGCCTCCGAACCGCAACCGCTGTGTGTTGCCGAAGTCGTTGTTCCAGACGAAGAAGTTGCTGATATATTTGCACATCAGCCATGGAGAAGTGTCGTTGTTGAACGCTCCACGCGCTTTGACAGTGACCGTGTCGCCAAGCAGACGGAAACGGGTTGCAACATTGGCATTGACATGAACCTCACCGAGCGTAGCGCCGAAAATTCCGAAATCAGCGGTTGCGTCGAAGCTGAGGGTCTTGTTGTATTGGCGCGTCAACTGTCCGCCTACGGCAATCAGGTTCTGTGTCTGGGCATGAGGAATGTTCAAACCTTCAGGCCATGGAGTAAGCCCGGCGGGACGAAGGTCGGGGAGGTGACTGACAGTGTCAGGGGTCAGAGTGTAACGGTAAACCTCATGCGTCACATAGCCGGCAAGCCCGAATGGAATCCATTTGTTGAATCCTTCGAGAAGCGACACCCCGACGGTGTTTTTCACGCTCCAGTAGCGGGTTTCATCCAGTGTGTTCGAGGGGTCGAGATAACAGTTCTGCCAGAATTTCTCAGCTTCGGTGGCGTTGGAGTTCAGGAACAGATGCTTCTGGTTCTCAAAATTGAGAGTCCATATAAACGACATCACAGGCACATAGGTGCGTCTCACAGTTGTGTCGTTAACCGCTTCCTCGCGCCAGTAACCCACCTTATAACGGTTGTTGAGATATAGCAGCCCGCCGATAAGGCGGCTGTGGGCTGCGCTCAGGTTGGTTGGAATCGACTTTGCATCGATATGATCGTCACCACCCTGAAGTTCTGCCGGATCGGTTATGTAAAGCGTGTTGGTGATACCGCCGTTTTCCTTGTTCAGGAGGTTCCAGTGATTGTATGAGGCCTGCAGCTCCCAGCGGTCGCCCATGTAAGAGCCCGATGCGCCCCATGTGAGATCGTTTGTAGCCTGATAGTTGTATGAGCCCTTGGAGTAGAGATAATCGAGCATTCCTCCGATCTGAATGCGCCGTCCTGCATTGCCTGAGAAGACGGCGCTGAGGCGATTCTGCTCGGTTTCGCTGCCGCCGCCGGTGTTGTAGCTCAGCAGTGTCATCGGCACACGCGTGTTGTAGAACTTGTGGGTGTCGAGCGACGGCATCCAGGCAGCCAGAGCATCGCGGAAAAAGAAGGTGCTCATGGCGGGCCGGTCCATATAGATCATGTTGATGCCCTCGGCTCCGAGATTACCTGTCGATGCCCACGCAGTGGAAACCGCCGACGGAACAGAGCGGAGCGAATAGTCGATGAATGTAGTGTCGATCGTAGCAGGTTCGTGGAGGCCCAGAGGCGGCATCGTTTCCCAGGCGTAGGATTTGCTTCCCAGCGCCTTAGGCCGCGCGCTCTTGGCCGCAAGCCCGACTACGGTAAGAATCGATATGAGGATAATCAGACGCAGTTTCATGTTTGGGATCACCGTATTCTGAACATATAGGCAGCCGTAATTTCAATCGACATGCCGCGCGAGGCTGAGAAAAAGTCTTTTTTTGCGGCAGGGAATATATTCCCTAATCCGAAGTAAAACCGGCCCTCGATCATAACCGAGTGGCGCTTTCTGATGATTGCCTCCATTCCGACACCGGCTGAGATGCCGTAGTCAAAGCGGTTCGTGATTTCCGCACTGAGCTGCTCGTTGGTGCGGTAGCCCATCGGATATCCGGCTACCGACGAAACGTTGCGCCAGTCGAAGTTGGCCCTTATCGAACTTCCGATCATGTAACCCAGTTCGGGGCCAAGGTTGATAAAGCCCTTCACAGTGTTTGAACCGAAACGGATATGGGTCAGAATCGGCACCTGCACATAAGTGAGAGTGCGCGAGTACTCGAAATCAACCCCCGGTTCATATTTCTCGCGCCATCCCCGCTGCTCGAGGTTGAGTTCGATTATCACACCAAAGAGCTTCTCCTCGGTGTAGCGCATAACGGCGCCTGCCATGAATCCGGGGAGCATTCCCTGCTGCACCTTGGGCGAAAACGACATCATCGATAGCGTGGCGCCGGCTTTCGCGCCGAATGCAAGGTCGGGGGTGTAGACACGCTGAGCCGTCGCGGGCAGGCTCGCGAAAAGGGCAATGACACAGAAATAACAGATCAGAACGTTGCGCATCAGAGCATTGTGCGGTCAATCACGCCACTCGGACGGAAGTTGATGAGATAAAGCACATTATTAACCCATCCCGATTGAGGATCAGAGGGGTTGGCACGGCGGAAATCAAACCCGTTCTGCACACCCGAGAAGTGAGGGGAATATGTGTCGAAGTTTCCGGCGTTGTGACGCAGGGCACGTATTGCCATCATACCGGTGTCGAACCCGAGCAGTCCCTGGCGGGGTGATGCCGGCTCGATCGGCGTGCCGAACCAGCGGGTGAAATTGTCTTCAATAGCTTTCGTGTTACTGCTTTCGGCAATGTTATAGTAACGCGAAAAAATGGTGGTGTTCAGTTTGTGCATGTTCGTGAGCACCTCGCCGCGGAATGTGGTCCATTCGGGATAACCGAAAAGCACCACATCGTCAGGGTAAACAGCCTCCTCCTTAAGCTCAGTCAGCGCGGGCATTATGAGCTTCAGCTCGGCCTGTTTGCCGCTCACGGGAATAAACACCAGAGGCTCACCCTGAGGAAGAGAGCGCAAATCAGATAGCTTGAGCTTCTCGGTGAAGTTGAGAGTGACCGGAGCAATGCCTCGCTGGCTCAGGTAAGACTTAAGTTCATCGATGAACTCCGAGCGGTCTGACGCACCATCGGTGCGGTTGAGTATCACGAATTTATGCCGGGGGAACCGGTCGGTCACGCCATCAATCGCCTTGTCATACATCGTGTCGTGAGGAATGTTGGCCTGCATCACAGAGGGGTTGGTGAGATAAAGATCATCGCGCACGGCAAAGAGATTGAGCACCATCACATTGTTTTTAGCGCCCCAATCACCTATCACCCGCAGCTGCTCCTCATTATCAGGGCCGATGATCAGGGTGGTTTTCTGCAATTCAGGGCGATTGAGAATCGAACGGACTGTGTCGGTGCTCGCAGCGGTGTCAAACGCGTAGATGTTGACCGGTTTCCCTTCACCTCTGAGGGTGTCGACAGCGAGCATCAGCCCTTTGAGGAATTCCGTGTGGCGTTTCGCCGCTTTGTCAGGCTTCTCCTCGGCAAGCATGAAGGGCAGCATTACGGCAATTCC
Source organism: uncultured Bacteroides sp. (assembly GCA_964556785.1). Classification (GTDB taxonomy): domain Bacteria; phylum Bacteroidota; class Bacteroidia; order Bacteroidales; family Muribaculaceae; genus CAG-1031. The sequence goes on from CAZKXM010000003.1 coordinate 9,643, forward strand.
GAGGGGCTTCTCCTCAACAGCAACAGGCTTGAGCTGTTCCTCTGCTACGATGTGAGTCTCAGGGCGTGTCACCACCGGGGTTGTCGCAGGAGTTTCTGTAACAGTGGTTGCTTCTTGCTGAGGTGCCGGCGTTGATGCTGAGGCAGGTAGCGAAGCGATGTCAACAGCCGCCGGCTTGGTGATCGTGATTGTTTGTCCAGCCTTCAGACCGCCGTCGCGCAGATACGGATTCTGAGCTATAAGCTCGTCGGTGGTGACGCCAAACTGCTTGCTGAGTCCGTAGAATGTCTCGCCTTTCTTCACTTCGTGGACAATCGTCTGCGGCTGTGTCTCGCTCGGCTCAACCGGGAAATAGAGCATCGAGTGGGCTTTAAGGCCGTCGGCCACCGAAGGATTGCAGGCAATGATCCGTGCCGACGTGAGGCCGAGTTTGTTGCTCAGGGAGTAAAGGGTTTCCTTGGGCTGGACCACATAGTAGTGACACAACACTCCGTTGTGCTCCACGAGCGGAAGATCGGTCACGCCGTCGGCTATAGCTGTCGAGCAAAACAGCATGAATGCTGAAAAAAGAGCAAGCGTTTTTTTCATGCGAAACGATGTTACATGCTAAAGAATTGACAAAATTAGCTTTTTCGGCCAACATCTGCAAATTCTCCGATCCATTCGGCCGGGTCGCGGCGGCTGGGGGCATAGGTCACTTCCGGGTAGGAAACATAGCAGTGGCGGCAGAAGGGCACAGGCTTGTCGCGAAGATCTCTGATCTGACCTGCTGAAGCGAGGCTGTCAACGTCAATCCAATCGCCTTCGCTGTGGGCGAATGATGTACCCGCAGCCTTGTTGAGATAGCTTACGCAAGCGCTTGTGGAGCAGGGATAGATTCTGTTGCCGATCACGCACACACAACCATGGTTGTAGCAGAACAGGTGTGCTTTCTTCGGATTCTGTTTGCCATCGGGATCGAGTCCGAATCTGAAAAATGATCGTTTCTGCGATCTGTCGCCGAAAATCTCCACCTCAACACCCTTTTCTGCCGCAAGCTTCCTCACGGCATCATAATCAAATTTGATGGGATAGACGGTCAGGGCGATGATCATGCCGGTGTCGCGGCAAGTCTGCCAGAAATCCTCGTCCATTCGCGGCAGCATCAGGCCGTTGGTGAAAAGATAGAGCTTCGAGGTGGGAAAATGCTCGCGCAGTGCCCTCATGGCTTCCGGCAGACGGGGATAGAGAGTCGGTTCACCTCCAATCAGGTAAGCGCTCTGCATCTCTTTTTCGGCCACTCTGCCGATCCTGGCCATGTTGGCAATCAGGGTGTCGTGGTCGGCGAACTCTTTAGGGGCAAGCGGAGAATAATGGGTGCAACCCTTGCAGTTGAGGTTGCAATGGTCGGTAAGGATAAATTCTATGTGGAGAGGTTTCCTCTTGTGCTGCCACCTGGCTTTAAGCCCCAGGAGCAGAAGCTTGATTCGCTTTATCATGATGCAAAACTACTGAAGAAATTGCTTATTTTCAACATGGGTTAAGCAATTCAGCAGCATTGAGTGTGTTTTCAGTCTGTGATCATTCCCTGAAACTGTTAACGATGATTAAATATTATTGCGATTGATGAAAAAGATGTAATTTTACATGCCGCCCGAGATATCGCATGGCTTTTGTGAGCGTTTTGCGAACCAACGGCGGCCGAAAGTGTTAAAGTTATATATAAATGCTGAAGTCCTCTCTGAGGATGGACAATAATTAACGTTTAACGACTGACATTTATGAGTAACGAAAAGAATTCAATGGGTACTCCCAGAGCAATGCGCAACCTCTTCGGGATCATCATGATTCTGGTATATATCGGAGTAGGAATACTCTTTTTCATCGGTTTCTTTCCCTGGTTTTCAGGTGATTGGGAATGGTGTCGCTGGGTAGTGGGCGGTCTGCTCGTGCTTTACGGCATCTGGCGCGCCTACCGTCAGTTTACCGGGCTTGACGATCCTTATGGTGACGGAGAATAACCCCCTATGCACAGATTTCAGACAATGAAACTTAAAACTATAGCTGTCGTGGCCGCTGCGTTTGCCGTGGCCATGACTTCGTGTGACAAGAAGCCTACCTCAACCTCAACATCAGGGCTGGCAGAAGTGGCGTGTGATCAGTCGTTTGAGAACATTCTCCAGCAGGAAATCGAGGTGTTTGAATACATCTATCCCAAGGCCAACATCATGCCTTACTATGTTGACGAACAGGCTGCTATTGATTCCCTCCTCAATCTTGGAAAGGTAAAGACCATCGTCACAACGCGTGAGCTCACTCCCGATGAAGTGAAATTTCTTGAGAGCAACCGCAAGCATGTGAAGCAGAGAAAGATCGCGGTCGATGCTCTTGCCCTGATCGTGAATCCGGCCAACGATATGGATGAGCCGATCTCGGTTCGCGAGCTCGGTGAGGTGCTTTCAGGCAAGATTACCCGCTGGGATCAGCTCGGCCCGTCGAAGATGGGCAAGATCGATGTTATTTTCGAACATCAGGGATCGAGCACTGTGAAGTATATGCGCGATTCGCTGATGCACGGAGCAGCCTTCGGGTCCAATGTCTTTGCGCAGAAAGACAGCCGCGACGTGTTCCGCATCGTTTCCGAGAATCCGAATGCGCTCGGCATTATCGGCGTCAGCTGGGTGAGCAGCGATCTTTCAGGTCGTGAGCTTTCAACTGAAGAACTTGCCAGAACGCTCGAGCGGAGCGACACCACCTCAATGAAATTCAACGAGGCTGTCAAGGTGCTGAAGGTGCGCGGCGACTCGTCGATAACGGCTTATAAGCCTTATCAGGCATATATTTTCGACGGCTCTTATCCGCTCTACCGCTCAATCTACATGATCACTGTAGCTGCCAACGGTTCGCTCGGTCACGGCTTTTTCAGCTTCGTGACAGGTTTTCAGGGGCAGAAGCTCATTCAGATGACGGGCATTCTGCCGGCAACGGTGCGTCCCCGCATGGTGAGCCTTGATTAAACCCCCGGATGTTTCTGCAGTCTATATCCTAAAATTATAAAACAAGTTTCTAACCGATAAACCAAATCAACACAACGATATGAAATTCAAATTCGCTCTTTCGCTCCTTATGGGCGGCTGCTCGCTTGCAGCGATGGCTCAGGGTGGCTATCAGGATGGTGTCGACTATTTTAACGCCGACCGTTTTGAGCAGGCCAAGATCATTCTCGACAAAACTCTCAACGAGCCTTCCACCGATAAGGCTGTGGCTTACTATTATCTTGGTGCGCTCGACATGAAAGCCAACAACCCTTCAGGTGCCCGCGCTTTCTTCGAGAAAGGTGTACAGGTAAATCCCGAATATGGCCTCAACTATGTAGGCCTTGGAGAGCTCGCTCTGCAGCAGGGTGATGCCAAGGCTGCCGAAGCGCTTTTCAGCGATGCACAGAAGCTCGACAAGAAGAACTATGAGGTTAAGGCTGCGATTGCCCGCGCTTATTTCAACACCGATGCCGTCAAGTATAGCAAGGAGATCGACAAGTATGTAGCTCAGGCTCTCAAAGACTCCAAGAACAAGGGTACGGCTGTCTATGTCCTTCAGGGCGACATGGCAAAGGCTGCCAACAATATCGGCGAGGCTGCCGGATATTATGAGCAGGCCATCACCTACGAGGAAGAGGCCGGCAACGTGAATCCGGAAGCGTATGTGAAGTATGCCAACCTCTACAACAAGGTAAACAACAATTACTCGATCGCCAAGCTTGAGGAGCTTAAGTCGAAGCTGCCAACATCGGCTCTTGCCCAGCGTGAGCTCGCCGAGAAGTATTACGACTCTCAGCTGTTCTCCAAAGCCGCAAACGAGTATAAGGAGTACATGAATAATCCCAACCATTTCCAGCGCGACGAGCAGCGTTACAGCCAGCTCCTTTTCTTCGACAACAAGAACGAGGAATCGCTCAGAATTGCGAAGAATGTGCTCAGCCAGGATCCGGGCAATTTCTATATGTACCGAATGGTGCTTCTCAACGATGCCGCTCTCGAGAATAATGAGGAGGCTGAGGCTTATGGCGCTAAACTCTTTGCCGCTCCGGGTGCCGACCTCACCGCTAACGATTACAACACCTACGGCAAAGTTCTCTCGGCAAACGGCAAGAATGCCGAAGCAGTGGCTGTTTATGAGAAAGCATACGCTTCTGATCCCGTCAAGTTTGTGGGAATGCTCACGAATATCAGCGATCTCTACACTTCGTTAGGCGATTTCAGCAAAGCCGCCGAATATATGCAGCGCTACGTCGATTCAGGCAACGGCACACTCAACGACACATTCGACCTTGCAAAGCTTTATGGTGCTGTCGCTCAGTCGAGCCCCGAAAACAGCCCCGAACGTGCCGATGCCCTCAACAAGGGTGTGTCATATATCGACAAGGCTCTTGAGGTGTCGACAACCAAGGCTCCGCTTTACCGCACCAAGGCTCAGATGCTCAGCCTGCGCGACGCCAATGAGATTTCGCAGGAACAGGTCGACACTTATGTTGCCATGCTCGCAGCCTACGACGAAGAGAATCCTGAGGCAAAGCTCAACAATCCCGGCCCCTTCAAGCAGGCCTACAGTGTGCTCGGAGCTTTCTATCAGAAGAAGGGCGATAAGGAAACCAGCCGCGGTTGGTTTGAGAAGCTCTATGAGCTCGATCCCACAATCCCCGGTCTGAAAGAAATGCTCAAGAAGTAAAAAACCAAGCTAACAAGTAAATCAAGGCTGTTACCCTCACCGGTTGCAGCCTTGACTCTTTACAGGCTCATTCAGGTTTTGCAATTCCACCCAGATTTGTAATTTTGCATCCGAATAATCACCGGCTGATTCATATATATGAGCTCCAAGATCAACTCTGACCGATCACTGCGCTTAGTGCTGCTGTTGCCGTTGATGCTACTGGCAGCTGCAGTTGTTACGGGAGTAATATCGTATGCTGATACTCGGCAAAAAATAGCCGACGATCTGAACGACGCGATATGGACATTGGCTAATGATAACAGGGAATTGTGGACTCGTCCCGACACCATAGCTGCCCTCCGACATCTTTCCGAGACAACCCGCCAGCCACTCATCTGCAGGGCCGGAGATGCTCATTTCAGCAGTCAGTTGCTAAGGGATGAAGCTTATTACACTCTCACTCTTTCCGACAATTCTGCGGCAAAACCTCAGCTGCCGGGAAACAAGATCTTTTCTGATTCGATTATTCTGGTTCCGGACAGGAGTGTCGATGGAGTCACGTTGCGGATTCAGGGGTTTGCCAACTGCAGCGTAGCATCGGTTTTCGGAGCATCTGACCAGTCTGTTCCGGCTGTGTTGATAATGCTCGCGGCAATGTCGATCGTTTGGTTGATGGTTATGAAGCACAGGAAGAAAATGCTGCAACTTGAAGTGACGGCGTTTTCGTCCGCTCCCTCGCTGGCCGGCGTTAAACTGACCCCGATGCAGCGTCGGTTGACTGATATGTTGCTTGAATCGCCCGATCATAAAGTTGACAAGTCAATTTTATGCCGTGAGCTCTGGGGAAATAAAAGTAATGCCGAAGAATCGCTTTACACATTGGTGAAACGTACAAAGGCTTCGCTTTGCGGGACAAGATTCGAGATCGTCTGCAACCGTGGTGACTCTTATGAGATTCGTGTAAACGGCGATTCTCAGAACTGACATAAATTGTCAGATAAAAGTCAGGCATTATTTCGCCATTATTTCCTGACGTTAAGCTTGCTTTGCGGTAAAAACCGTTAAAGCATGAAACTCTTTCTTGTTCTGATCGCGACACTGATTCCTGTAGCCGCACTGGCTCAGCAGAGTGCCGAATCTGATTCCGTCACATCCACTCTTGACGAGGTTGTGGTTACCGCCGGTAACCGTAACGAAATATCCGGAAAGGTGATTCTACGGCCAACAAAGCTGGAACGCAGACATAGCACCAACGGCTTTGTGCTGCTTGAAAACATGAATCTTCCCGATTTTAATGTCGATGCGGCAACTAAGTCTATAACCACACTCACCGGAGGGAGCGTAGTTATTCTGATCAACGGGGTAGAGTCGCAGCCCGACGATCTCTCCACTCTTGCTGCCCAACAGATCGTGAGGATTGACTACCGACGTAATCCCGGAGGGAAGTATGTCGGTGCAGGGGCTGTAATGAATTTCATAACGGCTCAATATGATTATGGAGGAAACGTGTATGCCTGCGCTGAGGATGGTTTTTTGCGTCACTACGGCAATTACACCGCCATGGCTAACTACAGGAGAAAGGCCCTGACGCTCACGGTAACCGCCAACGGAAAGTGGGGGAGAGCTTCAGAACTTCGTTGCGCCGAAAACACGTTTTGGCTATCCGACGGAGTTCTGAATCAGTCGGTCACCCCGATTGAAAACCGGAAGTGTGAAAATTCACAATATCTGAATCTGAAGTTCGCACATTCCACTGGGAATCATTCGTTCGACCTGTCTGTTGCATTGACGCGCAGAGCTGTGCCGCTAAATTTAATGCAAGATCAGATAAGCTATTCAGGCCTGTGGAATTTCGCTTCGGCTTCTGAGAGGAAAAGCACCGAGTCAGGGCTCTCACCGGTGATTAAAACTCATTACAATCTTTATTTTTCCGGCGGCCAGACACTCATGCTGATCGGGACACTGCGGTATGGACATACAAATTTCAGAAGCTCCTATCGTGAGACTGACGCCGTGGAGATTGTTAACAATTCCGCTGAAAACAGCATACTGACCAGTGCTACAGTCGGTTATTTCAAGACATTCTCAAACGGATTGAGTGCTGGAGCTACCCTCGATGAATATCTCACATTATACCGTGACCGTTACACGGGTGATTTTTGCAGTGACATGACACTCGGTAACAATCTGGCAAGTCTGTTGCTGCATGTCGACCAGACATTCCCCTGGGGACTGACATACTACACCTCTTTCGGCATCTATGACCACTATTCGGCTCTCGGCACTACATTTGACAACAAACTGTCACCTAAACTATTCTATGGCTTCTCCTTCACCATAAATCAAAACCATTCAGTGTCGGTAACAGGAAGTTATCTCCACAGCCTGTTTGATCCGTCGAACAAGAACGACGCAATTATCCGTACCTCTTTTTTCGAGGCTACGGTCGGTAATCCGGATCTTGCCGAGATCAGATCTTTTCAGAATTTGCTGAGCTATAACGCAAGAGTGGGATTGTTCGGATTATCGGTTACGTACGATTTCCTTAAATATTTTGGCAATACGTCAAACCGTTACTATGTTATTGACAACATGATGTTCCGTCAGCTGGTTAACGACGGCTCGTTTCACTATAATAAATTCCTGTTCGGGGTTACAGCCAATTTATTGAACAACCGGCTTCGGCTGAAAGGTAACGTTGCTTTAAGCATGAATCGGTTCGATTCGGTCAACCGCCCGTTGAGAAGCAATGATTGGCGTGGTGATCTAAGTGCAGCATTTGCGTTTGGAGATTGGCAGTTGAACGGCACATACGCATTCCCTTACAGTGTGCTTGGATGCGAAGGAGTCAAAGTGAGCCATTCGTCACAGTATTCGCTTTCGCTTTCGTGGCAAAAAGGGAATCTGGCTGCAGAGTGCAAGCTTGAAAATTTCATGCACAGCCGCCGGTACTCGCGAATGGACGCCGACTATGGTGTCTATCAGACGGTTTCCCGGTCATGGACCGATATGAACGGCCGAAACCTTAGCGTTACGTTAACCTACATGTTGCCCTATGGAAAGAAAACCGATAAGGAGGCTGTTCAAACCGAGTCAACCATCAATTCGGCAATTCTTCGCCCGTTCTGAGAGGCGCTCGGGCTCACTGGAGGTGTAATGAAAAAGCCCGACAATTGTCGGGCTTAAGGGTGAGGTACCTAGCAGAATCGAACTGCTGTACACGGTTTTGCAGACCGTTGCCTAACCACTCGGCCAAGGTACCATTTCGTGGTTTTGCTGTGCAAAAGTAGTGCTTTTATTTGTTCTGACCAAATGTTTCGTCAAAAAATTAGCGGGATGCGTGCTTTTTATTTTTCAATCGTGAGTTGAGTAGCGTGAGACGGTTTGAAAATGCTTAGTATAATGCGATTGCTTGATGGCTCTTTCAATTGGTGGATCTTCGAAATTGGATATTGTGCGGATCTTATTTGTGATAGAAGTTTTCCAAAAATTATTTTCAAATAGATGAATAACAATGGAGTGGGTATTTTGTGGCGTTCAAAAAGTTTTCCGAAAGTGAAATTTTAACGCGACGGGTGTTGCTCGATTGTTGCAATTGTTATATTTTTGCGGTGACAACATCAGTGTAATTTTTTCACAGAATATCATGATACAGACAGTCATCAAGCGCGACGGCCGAGTGGTGGGCTACAACGAAGAAAAAATCAAGGCAGCTATCCGCAAGGCTATGCTTCAGACCGAGAAAGGCGAGGACGAATCGCTGTTGCAAAAGATTGCAGACCGAATCGGCATAACCGGCAACGAGCGCATGACTGTCGAGGAGATTCAGGACAGGGTTGAACTCGAGCTGATGAAAAGCCCGCGCAAGGAGGTGGCTAAGCGCTATATCGCCTATCGTGACCAGCGCAACATTGCCCGGCGCGCCAAGACCCGCGACATGTTCCTCGAGATCATCGAGGCGAAGAACAACGACATCACCCGCGAGAACGCCAACATGAACACCGACTCTCCTGCGGGAATGATGATGAAGTTTGCAAGCGAAACAACAAAGCCGTTTGTCGACGACTATCTGCTGTCGGCCGAAGCGCGCGATGCTGTGCGGAACGGATATATCCATATCCACGACAAGGACTATTATCCCACAAAGAGCCTGACCTGCGTTCAGCACCCGTTGAACCATATTCTCAACAATGGATTTGTGGCCGGACACGGTGAGAGCCGTCCGGCAAAGCGCATTGAAACCGCGAGCGTGATTGCGTGCATATCTCTCGAAACCGCACAGAATGAAATGCATGGCGGTCAGGCAATCCCGGCATTCGACTTTTATCTGGCGCCCTTCGTCAGGTCGTCGTTTCGCGAGGAGCTTAAGAATCTCGAGGTTGTAAGCGGCGAGGATCTGAGCGAGTTTTATGATATCGAACTCGACGATTATGTGAAGAAACCGCTCGACGGACTCGCTCTTCGTGACCGGTTGCTGCAGCATGCCATAAACAATACCGTCAGCCGTGTTCACCAGGCAATGGAGGCCTTTATCCACAACATGAACACAATTCATTCACGCGGTGGCAATCAGGTGGTGTTCAGTTCGATAAACTACGGCACCGACACATCGGCCGAGGGCAGGTGTGTGATCCGCGAGCTCCTGCGGTCAACCTACGAGGGTGTGGGCGACGGAGCTACTGCCATTTTCCCCATCCAGATATGGAAGAAGAAGAGAGGAGTGAGTTATCTTCCCACCGACCGTAACTACGACCTCTACATGTATGCCTGCAAGGTGACGGCCCGGCGCTTTTTCCCCAACTTCGTGAATCTCGATGCAACCTTCAATCACCACGAAAAATGGGATCCGGCCGACCCCGAGCGTTATCTCTATGAGGTGGCCACCATGGGTTGCCGCACACGCGTGTTTGAAAACCGTTTCGGTGAAAAGACGTCGGTTGGCCGCGGTAATCTGTCGTTCACCACAGTCAATATCGTTAGGATCGCTATCGAAACCATGATAATCAAGGATCCTCAGGAGCGTTTGCGCCGGTTTTTCGCGAAACTCGACGAAGTGCTCGACATCACTGCGCGTCAGCTATGTGACCGGTTCGATTTCCAGAAAACGGCTCTCGTCAAGCAGTTTCCGCTGCTGATGTCGCGCCTGTGGAACGGCGGTGAAAACCTGAGGCCCGACGACACCATTGAGTCGGTTATCAATCAGGGCACACTCGGAATTGGCTTCATCGGCCTGGCCGAATGCCTTGTGGCACTCACCGGAAAACATCACGGCGAGAGCGAGGAGGCGCAGCAGCTCGGATTGAGGATTGTGAGCCACATGCGGTCGCGCGCCAACGAGTTTTCTGAAAAATACCGGCATAATTTCTCCGTTCTTGCAACCCCCGCCGAGGGCTTGAGCGGAAAGTTCACCACCAAGGACCGCCGTTCATTCGGCATTCTCCCCGGAATAACCGACCGTATCTACTACACAAACTCAAACCATGTGCCGGTTTACTACAAGTGCTCTCCGCGCCACAAAGCCCGCATCGAGGCTCCTTATCATGAGCTGTGTGGCGGCGGCCACATCTTCTATGTGGAGATCGATGGCGACGCAACCCACAATCCGCAGGCTATCGCCGATATCGTCGACCTGATGGATAAGTACAACATCGGTTACGGTTCGGTCAATCATAACCGCAACCGATGCATGGACTGCGGTTATGAGGATGCCACCGACGGTCTTGAGGAATGCCCGCGCTGTCATGGCCGCAACATCGACCGGCTTCAGCGCATAACAGGCTATCTTGTAGGCACCACCGACCGCTGGAACAAGGCCAAGCTCGCCGAACTGAACGACCGTGTGGTTCACAACTGATGCAGTTTAACATTCTCGACATCGTTCCCGGGACAACGGTCGACGGCCCGGGATTGCGCACGGCGATCTACATGGCCGGGTGTAACCACGGTTGCCCGGGCTGTCATAATCCCGAGTCGTGGGATTTCAATGCCGGGCGACGGCTTACGCTCAGCGAGATTATGGCTACGGTGATCGACAACGGCTTCCCGGTCACACTCACCGGCGGCGATCCTCTCTGCACCCCTGCAGCTACCGAGTGTATTATAGACTCCGTCAGAGAGGCCGATCTGGGTGACATCTGGCTCTACACCGGCTTCACCTTCGAGGAAATCCTTGCTGATGAACGCCTGTGTCGCCTGGCTTCTAAGGTAGATGTGATTGTTGAAGGTCCGTTTGATGAACATTTGCGCGACATCTCGCTGAGGTTTCGCGGGTCGGACAACCAGCGGATTCTCCTCGCGCCGCAATCGCTTTCGGCAGGTTCACCCGTTATGTGGCAACCACCCGTTTTCGATATATAATAAAGGGACGCAGCGTGCGTTATTATTGAGTATGATCACGCTGAAACCACGCTTAATCGCCATATATCTCTGTGCCCTCATTGCGGGCATAATGACTGTCGCCGCTGAAAACGTAAAGATTCAGGGAAAGGTCACCGACCAGCAGAACGAACCGGTAGAGTTTGTGACCGTGCGCATCGGTGGCACGGCCATCGGCACTAACACGGGTCTTGACGGCTGCTATTCGCTCACCACTGCGGCTGCCGATACAATCACCGTTCACTTTTCGTGCATCGGATTCAAGGAGGAGAAGCGGGTGCTGATCGATGCCAAAGGCGATGTGACCGTCAACATGCGCATGGTTCCTAATGCTCTGGCCCTCGGCGAGCTCGAAGTTACCGAAGTGCGCCGACAGACAGGGTCGATGGTGACAATCGACCGCGAGACAATGAAGCTCTCTCCCGATGTGTCAGGTGGCTCAGTCGAATCGATGATAACCACACTGGCCGGTGTCAATTCATCAAACGAAATGTCGTCGCAATACAGTGTTCGCGGTGGCTCGTATGATGAGAACAGCGTCTACATCAACGGCATTGAAGTTTACCGCCCCATGCTCATTTCGTCGGGCCAGCAGGAAGGATTGAGTATTATCAATCCCGATCTTGTAGGCGCAATCGGCTTCTCGACCGGCGGATTCACGGCTGAGTATGGCGACAAGATGTCGAGTGTGCTCGACATCTCTTACCGCGATCCCGAGGCGTTTGAAGGCTCGGTTAGCTTGTCGCTCATGGGAGGCAGTCTGGCCATCGGTCAGAGCACCAAGAAGTTCAGCCAGCTCCACGGCATACGCTACAAGCGCAATGCCTCGTTGCTCAGCTCAATGGAGACAAAGGGTGAGTATGATCCCTCTTACTTTGATTATCAGACATCTATCACTCTCAAGCCAACCGACAAATGGCGGATCAATTTCCTTGGCAACATCTCCATCAACAATTATAAGTTTACACCTGTCAACCGGCAGACAAACTTCGGTACGTCGACCGATGCCAAGAAGTTCACGGTTTATTTCGACGGCGGGGAGCACGATAAGTTTGAAACATGGTTCGGTGCCCTGAATGCCACATACAGGCCGTCGCGCGCAACCGATTTCACCGTTATGGCCTCAGGATTTCTGAGCAATGAGCTTGTGTCATACGACATCTCAGGTGAATATTGGCTCGACCAAGCCGGAACCGAGGAGGTTGGCGGTGAGCTTGGAGTGGGCCGCTATCAGGAGCATGCGCGCAACCGACTGAAATCATCCGTTATCTCATTTGCGCTTCGCGGGAATACGGGGATCAGGAATCACACCCTCAGCTATGGTGTTACACTTAACTCCGAGCGCATCATGGAGCGCTCACGCGAGTGGGAGAGACGCGATTCTGCTGGATATTCTCTCCCCACCGATCCTGATATGGTGAAGGTTGTCTACAATCTCTCGTCGCGCAACGACATTTCGTCGACCCGCTTCTCCTTTTTCGCGATGGACACCTATAAAATCTCAACCTCGGCCGGTTACCTGAATCTTAACGGCGGTGTCCGCATGAGCTACTGGAGCTTCAACCGCGAGTTTCTTTTCAGCCCGCGAATCAATATCGGTTTTGTGCCCGATCGCAATCCTCTCTGGACCTTCCGCTTTGCAACCGGTCTCTATTATCAGTCACCCTTCTTCAAGGAGTACAGGATAGCGCAGGCCGATGCCGACGGCAACCAGACTATTTCGCTCAACCGCGATATCAAGTCGCAGAGGTCGTATCAGGTAATATTCGGATCAGACTATACCTTCCGCGCCATGAACAGGCCGTTCAAAGTGTCGGCCGAAGCCTATTACAAGGCTCTCGGCAACCTGATTCCTTACGAGATCGACAACCTCAAGATTGTCTATTCCGGCCGTAACGAAACTTCGGGTTATGCGATGGGCCTCGATATGAAGTTTTTCGGACAGTTCGTCCCCGGCACTGACTCTTGGGTGTCGTTTTCGCTGATGAAGACTCAGGAGACCCTCAACGGCAAGAAGGTGCCCCGTCCAACAGATCAGCGATATTCGTTCGCACTTTATTTCACTGATTACTTTCCCAAATTTCCGAAGCTTAAATTCAGTCTTCGCGGAATCTTCAGTGACGGACTACCCACAACTGCTCCGCGTTCGAGCCGCGATCAGGGCTATTTCCGCACTCCGGCCTACAAACGTCTCGATATCGGGCTGAGCTACGGCCTGCTCACACCCTTGAAAGAGGGTCAGTCGCGCGAAAACTTCTGGCGCCATTTCAAGAGTATATGGCTCGGAGTTGATTGTTTCAACCTGCTCGACATCTCCAACGTGAGCTCCTACTATTGGGTAACTGATGTCAACGACATCCAGTATGCCGTGCCCAACTATCTCACTCGCCGGCAGATCAACGTGCGCCTCACCGTTGATTTCTGATTCGGATTAAGAAATGAATAAAAAGAAAGCGGGGCCGTGTCACAATTTGACACGGCCCCGCTCTTTAGTTGTCCTGAAGCTAAAGGGTGTTACTTGAGCACACCGAGCTTTTTGCCGACTTTGATGAAGGCTGCGATCGCGCGATCGAGCTGCTCGCGGTTGTGACCGGCGCTGAGCTGAACACGGATGCGGGCCTCGCCTTTGGGAACCACGGGATAGTAGAATCCGGTTACGTAGATGCCCTCTTTCTGCATTTCAGCGGCAAAGTCCTGGCTAAGCTTGGCATCATAGAGCATCACGGCGCAGATGGCGCTCTGGGTGGGCTTGATGTCAAAGCCGGCCTCAAGCATCTTGTCGCGGAAATAGTTGACGTTATCCATCAGGCGGTCGTGAAGTTCGTTGCTCTCATTGAGCATCTTGAACATCTCGAGGCTTGCGCCTACGATTGCGGGAGCGACAGAGTTGGAGAACAGGTAGGGACGTGAACGCTGACGGAGCATGTCGATCACCTCCTTCGGGCCTGTTGTGAAACCGCCCATTGCGCCGCCGAACGATTTGCCCAGGGTGCCGGTGTGGATGTCAATCTTATCGTAGCAGTCAAACTGCTCAGCCACGCCGCGGCCTGTCGGACCAACAACACCGGCAGAGTGGCTCTCGTCAACCATCACAAGTGCGCCATATTTTTCTGCAAGTTCGCAGATTTTGTCCATGGGCGCAACATTTCCGTCCATCGAGAAGACACCGTCGGTTGCAATGATCTTGAAGCGGCAGTCTTTAGCTTCCTGCAGGCAGCGTTCAAGATCGGCCATGTCGGCATTGGCATAGCGGAAACGTTTTGCCTTGCAAAGACGCACACCGTCAATGATCGAGGCATGATTGAGTGCATCGCTGATAATAGCGTCTTCAGCCGAGAAGAGGGGTTCGAACAGACCGCCGTTGGCATCGAAGCAAGCTGCGTAGAGAATGGTGTCTTCGGTATGGAAGTAATCGGAAATAGCCTTTTCAAGAGCCTTGTGGAGGTCTTGTGTGCCACAGATGAAGCGCACGGAGCTCATGCCGTAGCCGCGTTCGTCCATCGCTTTCTTGGCTGCTTCGATAAGGCGCTTGTTGTCGCTCAGACCGAGATAGTTGTTGGCGCAGAAGTTGAGCACTTCCTTGTCGCTGCCCTCAACTTCGATGTCAGCCTTCTGGGGAGTGGTGATGACGCGCTCGTTTTTGTAGAGACCGGCGTCCTTTATCTCCTGTAACTCTTTCGTGAGATGTTTCTTATACTCTTCGTACATTGGTAATTGAGTTTTAAGGTTCGTTTCCGGGTCCAAATTTACTGATAATTTTTGAAAGTAATGTAGCCCTACTCGCTATAATTATTACTATCTTTGCGGAAACATTTGCATCGAATAAATTAACCTACCATGAAGAATATCCTTGTCATAGGGTCGACAGGACAGATCGGTTCAGAACTGACCATGCGTCTTCGTCGGGAATACCCTAACGGTAATGTTGTCTGCGGGTATATTAAAGGTGCCGAGCCTAAGGGAGAACTCCTCGAAAGCGGCCCCGCGGAAGAAGTCGACATCACCAATCCCGCACAGATAGCTGAAGCTGTCGACAAATACAATGTCGACACCATCTATAATCTTGCCGCGCTTCTGAGCGCTGTGGCTGAAGGAAAACCCCAGCTCGCTTGGAAGATCGGTGTGGGAGGTCTGTTCAACTGTCTCGAGGTGTCGAGAGAGAAAGGTTGCGCGCTCTTTACCCCGAGCTCAATCGGTTCGTTCGGCCCCGCCACTCCGCGCGACAAAACTCCTCAGGACACAATTCAGCGCCCAGAAACAATCTACGGTGTCACCAAGGTTACCGGCGAGATGCTCAGTGACTACTATGCACGCCGTTTCGGTGTCGACACCCGTTCGGTTCGCTTCCCCGGCCTGATCAGCTACGTGGCTCCTCCCGGCGGCGGTACAACCGACTATGCTGTGGATATCTACTATTCAGCCGTCAAGGGCGAGACATTCCGCTGCCCGCTGGCTCCCGGCACCTTCATGGACATGATGTATATGCCCGATGCTCTCCGTGCCGCCATCGAGATTATGGAAGCTGATCCTAAACGCCTTGTTCACCGCAACTCGTTCAACATCGCCTCGATGAGCTTCGATCCTGAAATCATCTACAATAAGATTAAGGAATATGTTCCTGACTTCAAGATGGTTTATGAGCAGGATTCACTTCGCCAGGCTATTGCCGACTCATGGCCCAACAGCCTCGATGACTCATGCGCACGCGAGGAATGGGACTGGAAGCCCGAATATGATCTCGATGCCATGACGCGCGACATGCTCAAGCATCTCCGCGAGAAACTTGGCAAGTGATTCTTCACGGTCTGCGAATATAAGTTTCTTTTTTTACAATACAGAGTCTGCACCGACAGCCGGATGCAGACTCTGATTTTTTTGATCGCCGACAGGTGAGGCTTCATGCATGATCGGACAGCTGAGCTCACCGGCTTGCAATAAAGAACCGGCGCCCGATTCCGAGGAAACAGACGCCGGTTTGTAGAATTTGTTTTAGCGGTCGGCCTTAGAAGCGGGGCGCGTTTTTGTAAGCGCGCAGACCATCTTCAAGGAAGCGGGTGAACTTGGGAATATCCTCCTCATAAACGAACGGACCCGAGAGAAGCTCGCCCTTGGCGTTAAGAATAACGTAGTAAGGCTGAGCGTTTGCTCCGAACTTGGTTCGCTGCAGGTAGCTCCACTTGTCGCCATAGGTGTCGAGGGTGATCTCCTTGCCTGCATCCATAACCTTGATAGGCTCGGGCAGGGGAGTGCGGTCGTCGGTCATCAGGGTTACCATAATGAAGTTGTCGACGATCATTGCGTGCACGTCGGTCTGATCAAGCACGGCAGCCTCCATCTTACGGCAGTTTACACATCCGAAACCCGAGAAGTCGACAAACACAGGCTTGCCTTCTGTTGCGCATGCCTCCATGGCCTTGTCGTAGTCAGTGAACTCGGCTATATTATGGTCGTAGAGGTTGAGGTCTTGTGTGTAAAGCGGCGGAACGAATGCACTCACGCTCTTGAGCGGTGCGCCCCAAAGGCCCGGCACAAGGTAAACCGAGAAAGCAAATGAGATCATTGCAAGGAAGAATCCGAATGTTCCCACAGAGTTGTTGCCCGAGCCGTAGTGCTTGAAGTTGAACCAGCCCATCAGATAAGCGCCCAGAAGCGCGAACATCACGATCCAGAGTGCGAGGAATGTTTCGCGATCAAGAATGTGCCATCCGTAAGCAAGGTCGGCGACAGAGAGGAACTTGAGCGACAGGGCGAGCTCAACGAAACCAAGAACCACCTTTACATTGTTCATCCAGCTGCCTGAGCGGGGAGCGCTCTGCAGCCACGACGGGAAGATAGCGAAAAGGCAGAAGGGAATGGCGAGGGCGAGCGAGAAGCCGAACATGCCCACGGTGGGACCGAATTTGTCGCCGGTGCTGGCAGCCTCGACAAGGAGTGTGCCGATGATCGGACCGGTGCAGCTGAACGATACCAGTGTCAGCGTGAAAGCCATGAAGAAGATGCTCAGCAGACCGGTGGTTTTCTCAGCGCGGGCATCGATCTTGTTGCCCCACTTTTCAGGGAGCTTGATGTCAAATGCACCGAAGAACGAGATTGCAAACACAACCAGCAGCAGGAAGAAAATGATGTTGCATGTTGCGCTCGTTGCAAGCAGGTTCAGTGCCGATGCGCCGAAAATGGCTGTGATTGCCAGACCAAGGACAACGTAGATCACGATTATCGACAGTCCGTAGGTGATACCGTCGCGGATAGCCTCGCCGCGGCTCTTACCCTTCTTCAGGAAGAAGCTGACGGTCATGGGAATCATGGGCCATACACAAGGTGTGAGCAGAGCCACGAAACCGCCGATGAAACACATCAGGAACACATACCAGAGCGAGGTTGTCGACATGTCGTTCGGATTGTTTTCGTCGTTGAATGTCACGGGAGCCCAGGTGTCGGCAATGATTGTCGATGATGAGTCGACAGGCGCAACAACCGAGTCGGCAGCTTCAGCAACAGCAGCGGTGTCGGCAACAGCTTCTTCCTCAACAGCTTCAGCCGTATCGGCAGCTTTGGCTTTTCCGCTGAACTTGAACTCCTCTTTCTGGGGAGGTGTGCACTGTGAATCATTGCACGATCCATAGCGGATATAGCCTTCAATCACATATTTATCGGCAGTGGTTGTGAATGCCTGAGTGATCGTCACGCTGTTTTCCCACCAGGCCAGATCGGCTTCGAAGTTAGGATCGTAGTGAACCGACGCAGCCTTGTTGGCCTTCGGACGACCATTCATCTTCACTCCTTCAGTCTTTGTGTAGACAATTTCAAGAGGAGCGGGACCTACATTCGGGTCCACGTCCATACTATAGACGTGCCAGCCACTTTCAATCTTGGCCGTGAATGTCAGGGTTCCCTTGGCATTATCATCGACCTTGACAAGATTGCTCCACGTCACAGGTTTGAGAATCTGAGCGCCCGCCCAGAACGACAGCGCCATCAGAAGCGACGCCATCAACGCAGTAAAACGTTTCATTGACATGATGTGATAAACAAAAATTTTAGCAAAGATAGTGAATTTTCATCCCACATTTGCAAGCGCCAAGTCAAAATTGTTGCCTTTCATGCTTTATAACATCTCATAACGTCTCGTTACAATAATTTTTTTGACGAAACATTTGCACATATCAAAAATCAGTGATAACTTTGCACTCGCAAACAGCACTCAAGGAGAGATGGCAGAGTGGTCGATTGCGGCGGTCTTGAAAACCGTTGAGGGTCACACCTCCGGGGGTTCGAATCCCTCTCTCTCCGCTGAAAGCAGCCTTCGGGCTGCTTTTTTTGCGTTAGATGGGTTCGAACCCCCGGGTTCGTAATCGCGAAGCGCTTGCGTCAGCAAGAATCCCTCTCTCTCCGCCAAGGGCCCTGTCTAACAGGGCCCTTGCTTTATCCGGATGGTTTGTGATGGAAATGAGATGTTAATAAAGGCTGCGATAACACGCTTATAATCAGATAAAAAGCGTGACGGAGAAACCCGACACGCTTTATTGTGAGTCAGCACTTTTAGGGGCAATTTGTCATTTCTTTCCAAAGATAGCACCGAGAACCATTTTACCCACTTTTCTTTCCAGGCCTTGTTTGGTAGTGGGAATGCCAGTCTTTCGGGCTACTTTCTGTTTGACTGCAGTAACGCCAACTGCCCTTTTGAGTGAAAAACTTAGTCCGGGAATTTTCATATGTTTCCGATAAGTTTATTGAGTCCGTAGAATATGAGGAATACGACTCCCCAGAACAACATCTTGAAGAAGTTGCGCCACATGTAGAGCAAAAGGAGCAGTAGATACTTCCACATTATTTCATTACAGGCCCTTGTCGTTGAATGATTTGACAACCTTCTTTATTATATTGTCAAATTCATTGGCAATACCACTCATAAATGCGGCTCTCGCATTTGGATTTTTCAGTTTGCCAAAACCCTCCGACTTCATTGTTTTGAAGTTTAGTTCATTGCGTGGGGATGCAAACACGTATGCGGCCAACAGTTCATTGTCTGTCGGCTGCACATCTATCACAGAATCTACACCTGTCAGAGCGGCAGCCAAAGCCGGACCGGAAGCTGGCTCGTTGTTATACCGGATAGCACCGAAATATCTCTCCCTCATAAGGATTTGGAAAACCACAGACTTCTTGCGGATTTTTGTCTTGTAAATGTCAAACTGAATACCGTAGCGCTTATACCGGCCCGAAGGTGGTTTTGTTAAATTTTGAGGAAAGAAAAAACAGTTTCCACGTCATTCTGTTGAAATGCTTTCAAAAATTGATACTCGTATAGTATTTTTAAGGAGGGACTTGTGAGGTCGTTTATCAGGTTTTAGTATTTTTGCGCTGTCCAATTCCGAACCTAAGCCTTGACCATATGAGTAATCGCGCTACTGTTGACGTTTTGCCTGAAGATATCATCCTGGAGCTGTCGGGTAGACTGAGTGGAAGACGGGTCAGGCAATTGGGTGCTATGATTGAAACGGCAATGGCTGAAACAGCCGAGCCCGACATTTTTATTGCCTGGCTGTGGGACTTCATTGAACGCCGGGATGACCGTGAGGGCTACAATTTGCTTTGGGCAATGACACACATGTCGCCTTCAGCAAGAACACGGCTTGTGAAACACCCTGACCAAGCCATGCAGTTGCTTTATGGCACACGTCACACAGGGAAGCGCAGGCTGATACTCAATCTTTTGCAGGGCTGCATCTTCGGGCCCGACGAAATCAATCCTGCTTTCCTTGATTTCTGCCTTTCACGAATCAACTCCACTGAGCCTTACGGAGTCAGGTCCCTGTGCCTGAAGCTTGCGTTTGCTCAATGCTGTCATTTCCCCGAATTGTTGCGTGAGCTCCTGTCAGAGATAGAGATGATGGATTCCGTGGATCTTTCCCCCGGGCTGAGAACCACACGAAATCATATCACACGCTCGATCAACCGCCGAATGCCGTAATAGCACTATTTTGAGGGCGAAGACGAAAAAAGCGGCGGGGAAGTGAGGATTCTGACGGCAGAATTTCTTAATTTTGCGCTGATTATGGTAGAAGAAAAGATTTTTGGTCTGATCGGATTCCCGCTTACCCACTCGTTTTCTCAGTCATTTTTCAACCGTAAGTTTGATGCTGAGGGAATCAATGCCCGTTATCTGAATTTTGAGCTTGAGGATATCGGCGACCTTATGGAGGTGTTCGCTCAATACCCCACGCTCAGCGGACTCAACGTAACGATTCCTTACAAGCAGCAGGTTATTCCTTACATGGACAGCATGGACCCTAAAGCTGCCGAAGTCGGGGCTGTGAACGTTATCAGGATAGATCGTGGTGAGATGGACAATGATTTCCGCTTAAAGGGCTACAACACCGATCTGACTGGCTTCTCCCGGTCGATATCGCCGCTGCTCACCCCCGAGCGCCGGCGTGCACTCGTTCTGGGCTCCGGGGGAGCCTCGAAAGCTGTGACTGTGGCTCTCCGCGATCTTGGAGTGATGCCGGTTGTGGTGTCGCGCACCCCTTCGGAAGATCAGTTAAGCTATAGCGACATCGATGAATCGGTGATGAACTCGCATCATATAATCGTAAACACCACACCGGTCGGCATGTATCCTCACACCGACGAGTGTCCCGACATTCCTTATCGGTTCCTCACACCGGCCCATCTCTGCTATGATCTTATCTATAATCCTGAAATGACTCTGTTTCTCCGCAAAGCTTCGGAGCATGGCGCACAGATTAAAAACGGACTTGAAATGTTAACAATCCAGGCCGAGGAGTCCTGGAAAATCTGGAATAAGAAATGAAAGCAATCGCCCCCTGGATCTACGTAATCCTGATTATCCTCGCTGCCCTGCCTTTGAAAATGTGGGGGTCGCCGTGGGAAGTTGGAGCGCCTTTGGCGCTGTTGTTCGGACTTATCTACGCGATGGCGTTTGAGAATCCGTTTCCAAAGTTTAACAAGAAGTGTTCAAAATATCTTCTGCAGGCTGCCGTTGTGGGGCTCGGTTTCGGAATGAACCTCATCGAATCGCTCAAATCGGGTGCCGAGGGTATGGCATTTACCGTTGTCTCGGTTCTCGGTGTGATGATAATCGGAGTTATGGTTGGCTACGGGCTTCATGTGAACCGCAAGACCGCATATCTCGTTTCGTCAGGCACAGCTATTTGCGGCGGTAGCGCTATCGCCGCTATCGGTCCCGTGATCAAAGCAGGAGAGAAGGAGATGGCCGTTTCATTGGGTGTTATCTTTATTCTCAATGCGCTGGCACTCTTTATATTCCCGCCTATCGGCAAATGGCTCGGGTTGACACAGGAACAATTCGGCACTTGGGCTGCCATTGCAATCCACGACACATCGTCAGTAGTGGGTGCCGGTGAGGCTTACGGAGAGGTCGCGCTCCAGACAGCCACACTTATCAAACTCACACGCGCCTTGTGGATCATACCCCTCGCACTGGTGACCATGCTCGTGTTCCGCGAAAAAGGGAGCAAGATCAGCATCCCCTGGTTCATCTTTATGTTTGTCGGAGCTATGGTTGTCAACACCTACTGCAATCTGCCTGAAACGCTCACAGCCGTGTTGGTGCTGATTGCCCGCAGGGCGATGGTTGTGACTCTTTTCCTGATCGGTGCGAGTCTGTCGCTCAAAACAATCCGCAGTGTCGGCTCCCGTCCTCTTGTCCTCGCGATTCTGCTGTGGGCTGTGATCGGATTCAGTTCATTGGCCGTTGTGCTCTGGACAATGTAATTCGCCCGGCAATATGAAAGCCCCCTGGTCAATGGTACCGATGCTTTTTCCGCTCGGCGCCGTTGTTACCGGAATACTTCTCCATCAACTTGGCATAGGCGGCGTGTGGATTCCCGTCGTCATCGCCTGTTCAGTTGCAGCGTGGCTTTTGCGGTGTCGCACTGCCGGAGTAATCTCGATGTTCATTGCCCTGGGTATGACAGCGGCGTGGCTTCGGCTGCTCGGCGAGCTACCTTCAGGTGTAAACGGAAAGACTGCGCTCTATTCAGCTACGGTTGAGAGGGTGAATGAGCATGAAGCGAATCAGTCAATATTGTTTCTTGTTGATTCCATCAACGGCAACGCGTGCAAGCCTTTTGAGGCTTCGGTGACGGCGCCCACATTTCTTTTTCGGCCGTCGGTCAGCGATCGTGTAAGGTTTCAGTGCGTTCTTGACCGCAATGAGCCCCAGCTTGATCTTCCCGACGAAATTGATCCGGCAAGGCTGCAGTGTGATGCTGTCGGTTTTCTCAATCCCGACTCCATTGAGAGCTGTGAACCGGGGAAAGGGCTGAAGGCAAGGCTGCTCAGATGGCGCCAGAGAGTGTCAGACCGCGTGTTTTTTGTAGGATTCGATGCTCCGACTGCCGAGTTTGTCAATGCTGTTGTGACCGGCGACACATCGACACTATCGCCCGACACACGCCAACGCTTTTCGGCAGCCGGACTTGCTCACATGCTTGCTCTCAGCGGTCTCCACACAGGACTGATTTCCTGGATTGCCGGACTTCTGCTCCTTCCGTTCTTCCCATCGAGACATAGCCGGGTGCGTGCACTCCTGTTGATTGCTGCAATGTGGATTTTCGCGGTTGCAACCGGCGCGACACCCTCGGTATGCCGTGCGGCAATCATGGCAACCGTTGTGATCGCCGGATTGGTGCTACATCGGCGACACTCTCCGTTCAATTCGCTTTTCCTTGCTGCGTTGCTGATTTTGATTTGGACTCCGGCTGCGCTATTTAAGCCCGGCTTTCAGCTGACGTTCTGTGCGGTTGCCGCTATTCTGGCTCTGACCAGCCGTGTTGATGAGCTGCCGCGGTCAAAAGCGCGGTTGAGAAGATGGTTGCTCATTGCCGGAGTGCCGGTGGCTGCGGCAACCGGAACCGCTTTCCTGAGCGCATACTATTTTCACACTGTTCCGGTCCACTTTCTCGGCGCGAATATTGTTACCGGATTTCTCATTGCGCCGCTTATGATCTGCGCTCTTGCGGCAGTTGCTACAGGTTTCGCTCCGGCAGCAAAGGTAACAGACTTTCTCTATTCGTTAATTGACGGCACCGCTTCGATGTTTGCCGACCTGCCGGCTCCTGCATGGAACCTTTATCCGTCAGCCGCCGGCACACTGCTCGGATGTGTGGCGATCGGGCTTATTCTGGTTGCCTTTTCCCGGCGCCGTGTGTCATGGTTAATAATGTCTGCGATGACGCTTTCGGCAATGATTGTTTTCGAGCTCATGGACAGCAGAAGCGCTCACGGCAGTGAAGTTTACTTTGCGCGTTCGCGGCAATCGTTTGACATAGTTGTTCGACACGATAGCCGCCTTATTGTCAGCACAACAGCCCCTGATCGCCACTTCCCTGAGGTGAGAAGGCGCGCTGAGACAAGATATCAGGCTTATATGGGACGCCGGGGCATCGACTCCGTAGAGGTTACACGCGATGTCAGTTTACCTTTTTTCGAAAGACGCGGGCCGTTTATGGCTATTGGGCGTGAACGGTTCTATATTGTCGGAGGTGATGATACTTTACCTCCAGACCGGACTGACGCGGTTATTCTGACATCAGGATTCAAGGGCGACCCTGTCAAACTGCTGGCAGCGACAGCTGCGCGACACATATTGATCACTGCCGACATGAATCCGCGGCGTGCCACACGTTATGCCCGCCAGCTTCGTGAAAAAGGTTTTGAAGTGACGCTGCTGCGCGAATGCCGCTGGAGCAATCTCAGATATCGTACTGAAAAGCACCGGCCGCCAGAAGCTGACGATAACCGACGTTGAAATATGGACGGTCGAAATCAGTAGGGCGGATTATTCGTCTATCCCAGATCACGAGGTCGAGATCGAGCACCACATGGCCTTCGAATGTTTCGATCTGATCACGTCCGGCTTCCTTCTCGGTCTCCTTCAGCCATGCCTTGACATCGTCAATCGACATGTTTGTGAACCCGGAGAACACGGCGTTGACATAAGGATCGTCCTTGCCGTTGAAAGCCGGCGACTCATAGATGTCAGACATCGATGCTTTAGTAAACTTTCCGCAGAGCGCTTCAAGAGCTTTCTCCACCCGGAACTGTCGGTCGGTTGTGTTGCTACCGATTCCTATTACAAGAGGCGTTGAATTCATATCTGTGAAATGCCTTTCATTGTCAGGGCTATGCGGCCACGCTGGACGTCGACATCCATTACCTTTACGCGTACCGTCTGCCCGATTCTAACAACTTCATGAGCTGATGTGATGAAATTGTCGCTGAGCTGTGAAATATGGATGAGCCCGTTCTCTTTAAGCCCCAGATCAACGAACACTCCGAAGGCGGTGATATTGTTCACCTTTCCGCTGAGTTCCATTCCAAGATGGAGATCGTCGATCTTGCGGATATTATCATCGTAAACCGGTTCTTCAACGCGCTCACGCGGATCGCGGCCCGGTTTTTCGAGCTCGATCACAATGTCGGTGAGTGTGGGGAGTCCGGTTTTCTTGGTCACATAACGGTCGAGCTCAATCGAGTGGAGCAGATGTTTGTCGCGTGTGAGCCGCTCAACCTCCACACCCATGTCAGCGGCCATCTGCTGCACTATGGGGTAGCTCTCGGGGTGGATGCCGGTGTTGTCAAGAACATTAGCCCCGCGGGGTATGCGCAGGAAGCCTGCGCATTGCTGGAATGTCTTTTCACCCATTCTCGGCACATCCATGAGCTGCTCGCGGGTTGTGAAATCGCCATGTTTTTTACGGTACTCGACAATGTTCGATGCCAGTTGGGTACCGATTCCCGACACATAGCCCAGCAATTGGCGCGAAGCTGTGTTGAGGTTCACGCCTACGCTGTTGACGCAGCTCGCAACGGTGAAGTCAAGCGCATCCTTCAGGCCGGCTTGGTTGACATCGTGCTGATACTGGCCGACCCCGATCGATTTCGGATCGATCTTGACAAGTTCGGCAAGGGGATCGATAAGGCGTCGACCTATTGAAACGGCCCCGCGCACCGTCACATCCTCATCGGGGAACTCCTCGATGGCGGCCTCTGATGCGGAGTAGATGCTCGCACCCTGTTCGCTGACCATGCACACCTGCACTTTCCGCGGCAGCTGGAGCGAGCTGACAAAGCGCTCTGTTTCGCGCCCTGCAGTGCCGTTACCTATGGCAATGGCATCGATCGAGTAGCGTTCCACCATATAGTTGAGTGCCTCTGATGCCCCGTAATAGTCGTTGGCCGGCGGACAAGGATAGATAACGTCGTGATAAAGCAGATTGCCCTGAGCGTCAAGACACACAGTTTTGCAGCCGGTCCTGAATCCGGGATCGATTGCAAGAACGCGCTTGTTTTCAAGCGGAGAAGCCATGAGCAGTTGAGCCACATTGTCGGCAAACATCGCGATGGCAGCCTTGTCGCTCTTCTCCTTCAGCGACGATGAAATTTCGTTTTCAATCGAGGGCCGCATCAGGCGTTTGTAGCCGTCGGCAACCGCGAGCTTGATCTGCTCGGCTGATTCAGGCGTTGCAGTCGAGCGCACGAACATGCGCTGGAGGCGTTCGATCATCTCATCGTCGTCGATGGTTATCGACACCCGGAGCACTCCCTCGTTTTCTCCGCGGCGAATAGCCAGATAGCGGTGTGAATTACAGGTGCGCACAGGTTCGGAGAAGTCAAAATAGTTTTGAAACGTTCGACCCTCCTCTCCATCTTTACCTTTTGCAACCTTGCTGACAATCTTGCCGCTACGGTTGAATCGGGCCCTGACGATCGAGCGCGCTTTCTCACTCTCGCTGACCCACTCGGCAACAATATCGCGGGCTGCTGCCAGGGCGGTGTCGGCATCGGCAACTTCACCACCCGTAAATTTCGCGGCAGCCTTCATTAGGTCGGGCGAGTTTTGCGCCATCATCATTTTGGCGAGAGGTTCGAGCCCGAGTTCGCGGGCGGCCTGAGCGCGGGTGCGCCGGCGGGGTTTGAAAGGCATGTAGATATCGTCGAGAACAACAGGATCGATAGTCTCGGCTATTCTTTGCTCGAGCTCCGGTGTCAGAGCCCCCGCGGCCTTAATGGCGTCAAGGATAAATTCTTTTCGTTTGTCGAGCTCGGTCAGCGCATTGTGACGAAGCTGGATATTGCGGATGTTGATTTCGTTCATCCCGCCGGTTGCCTCCTTACGGTAGCGGGCTATGAACGGCACAGTTGCTCCGTCGTCGAGCAATCGTATCGTTGCCGATACGTGTTTTCTCATCAAGTTGAATTCCTGGCTAATTATAGCCGCGTGTTCCTGCAACATTTTTCCTTGTTAAGGTGATAACTGTAATTTCAGGGACTGCCTGCCCGATTCTGACAGGGGCTCCTACAGCACCGAGCCCGATATTAACATAGAGTTTCTGTCCGGTTTCGCTTTCATACAGGCCACCCCACAGTGGGTAACGGAACGTGGCGGGCGACCAACCGGCTACCTCACACTGCATAGCATGGGTATGTCCTGCGAGGGTGAGTGCTATATTTCGGTCGGGAATTCCGGCAATCGAGTCACTCCAGTGGACAGGATTGTGACTTAACAGAATCTTAGTGACATTATCGTCCGTCCCCTGAGGATATGCACGACTCAGCGACCCGTAGGAAGGGAAAGGTGGATCTCCGATGTTCTCCACCCCGATTACGGCGAGCGAATCGCTTCCGCGGCGAATCATCACCGTGGAATCTCTCAGAAGCTTCCATCCCATCCTGGCCTGCAGGTCATAGAGCAGGGCCATGTTTTCGGCTTTTGCTTCGGCTGATGGCCATTCGCTATAGTCGCCATAGTCATGATTTCCAAGAATGGACAACACTCCGTCGGGAGCCGCGAGACGCGACAGGGGAGCGGTGTGTGGTTCGAGCTCGTCGGAACGGCGGTTGACAATGTCGCCAGTAAACACAATCAGGTCAGGCTTGAGTGAGTTTATACGGTCAACAGCCTTGGCAATGAAAGCTGTGTCGTTGCCGTAAGTGCCAACATGGGCATCGCTGAACTGCACAATCCTGTAGCCTTCGAATTGTTGGGGCAGATCGGGGATAGTGACCGCAACCTCATTGACGTGTAATGAATTGCGGGTGATCAGTGCGCCCCACCATAAACCGGCGAATGCCGCGACAGCCAATGCGCTTCCGGCCGCACTGAGCCATTTGAGCCTTTTTTTGTGGAACAGCTGGGGTGTGCGGGCAAGAAGGTCGAAAATCAGGAAAATGTATTTCGGGATGTAGATGCTGAAATATGTGAAGAGCATCCACATTATTGCCAGCAGCATACCGTTGTCGCCGGCGCGGCGCGGCAGTGCGAGAGCGGTTATCGCCATAGCCTGGAGCAACACCGCACTGACGGCCTGAATCAGCGACGGCCACTTGCGGTTGCAGCGTCGTCTGAGCTGACGGTAGATATAGATGTCGATTCCCGAATTGAGAATCAACAACAATATCATGGGCAGAATGACAATGCGCATTGTTTGCGTGACTAATGAGCGAAATCAGGCGTTTTCGTCAAGGGAATGCTTGATGGCGGTAACTTTGTTTTTCAGCGGGTTGGCATACATTGTGTACATCATCTTCCGCATGAAGTCGCGCTCCTCCGGAGTGACGTCTGATGCCTCGACCTTGTCGAGCTGATGCTCGATGTAGGTTTCAAAAGCTTCCTTTTCGCGCACGGTGTAGAGCATTTCGTAGGTGCGGTCGTCGTGCAGAAGATCGTGCGCTATATAGTTTATGGCAAAGATCTTATAGCCGGAGTGGATGCTGCGGTCAATCATGTCGCACACGCGGGGGAACACCTCGTTACGGTCCATGTCGGCGGGGAGCTCGGCAATGCGATCGTCGAGACAACGGCCAATGGAGAAATGAACCCGCCCTTTGTATTGCAGCAGGCCGGTTTCCATGCTGAACAGGTCGTCGCGCTGCGACTTCTTGAAGTCGGGGTCGCGGCGCTTCATCAGGAACTCGCGCGCCTTGAGATAGTCGTTGGGGTCGTACTCGTAGGTAATCGACACCGGCAGGAGGTGAACCTCGCTCAGGTTTTGCGCGGCTGTTCCGCCGCCATCGAGTGCGAGCATCTTTATAAGGCTCTCCTGAGTGCGGTCGCTCGAATCTTTCGCGCGGCCCTCCCTCTGTGCAATCCACACGCTTTCTCCCTTGCGGTTGAGAGTATAGTGAATGTAGGCCGAAAGTTCCTTAGCAGCGTCGAGCGCTTCAAGTCGACGTCCGCCTCGCTTGACAATGAAGCAGTTGTTGATTCTGACCAGAGTTGAGATCCAGTCAAAAATCAGCAGGTTGGAGCCGATGGCGATTTCTATTGAGCGCCGTCCGTGTCGAAACAGGCAGATGTTGAGCAGAGCGGCGTCGAGCACAATATCACGGTGGTTGGTGATGAAGGTGTAGTGCTTTTCGGGGTCGGCGTTGTCCAAACCGCTGATCGAGACTCCCTCGGTGGTTTTCTTCGCGAGCATTTCCATGAAGGGCCACATCACTTTCAGCTGGAAGCTCTGTTTGTCTTCAACGGAAAGAAGGAATTTGACAAGTTCGGGATAATCGACTTCGGGCATCACATATTTGATTGCATACTCGAGTCCCGGTTCTTTCACCAGCCGGGCCATGCTTTCTTTGAAGTGCGCATCGTCAACGGGAGCTATATCCGCGAAATTCCTGAGTTCGTCGCTCATTGATATCTTATTTGGACAGGCTTTCATCGCCTGATTTGATAATATGCTGTCAAAGTTACAATATAATTCCGTTATGGCAAGCGGACGAGCCCATTATTTGCCTTTAGGCAGCGGGCGGTTTTGGATAATCAGGATTTTGTAAGCGCTAATCTTTCGGAATGAAAGGTTTTGTTTGCGCTACGACCGTTTGGTGCCCGCGTATGTGCGCCATTTTTCGATCATCGCTGTCATGTCGGCCGGAATTTCAGAGGTGAAAAACATCTCCTCGCCCGTTTTTGGGTGGACAAACCCGAGGGTGCGGGCATGCAGGGCCTGGCGTGGGCAAAGATCGAAGCAATTGGCAACGAAACGGCGATAGTTGGCGGTGCGTTCGCCTCGCAGAATCTCATCGCCGCCATAGCGGGCGTCGTTAAGCAGCGGGTGACCTTTGTGGCGCATGTGCACACGGATCTGATGTGTGCGACCGGTTTCGAGTACACACCTGATCACGCTTACGGGGCCAAGGTCTTCGAGCACTTTATAATGAGTGACGGCATGTTTGCCTTTGTCTCCTTCGGGAAAAACCGCCATACGGAGCCTGTCGCGCGGATCGCGGTCGATATTGCCGGTTATGGTGCCTTCGGCAGGGTCAGGCACGCCCCACACAACGGCTACATATTCGCGACGGGTGGTTTTATTGAAAAACTGCTTGCCGAGATTTGTCTTTGCGTCAGGGGTCTTTGCAATGACCAGCAAACCCGATGTGTCTTTGTCGATACGGTGAACGAGCCCGAGGCGCGGATCGCTTACGTCGTAGTCGGGGTTGTCGCGGAAGTGCCATGCCAGCGCGTTGACAAGGGTTCCCGAATAATTGCCGTGGCCCGGATGGACCACAAGACCGGCGGGTTTGTTGACAACGAGAACGGTGTCGTCTTCAAACACGATGTCAAGCGGAATATCTTCGGCAATGATTTCGTTTTCATATCGGGGGCGGTCCATCACCACCTGCACCACATCGTGCGGCTTGACGCGATAGTTTGATTTTACGGGCTTCCCGTTGACAATGATGCATCCAGCCTCGGCGGCCTGCTGAATGCGGTTGCGCGACGAATGCTGGAGCCGTTCGGTGAGGAACTTATCGACACGCAGCAGCTGCTGTCCCGGATCGGCCACAAACCGGAAGTGCTCATAAAGCCCGTTTTCGTCAGGCTCCTGCGATGACTCCGGAAGAATGTCGGATGCTTCGTCAGAAGAGATCATAGCGTTCGGTGGGAGTAACTGCTTCGGCAGCCGTCGAATCGTTGTAGTCGGGATCAAATTCGTCGATTCCTGAGCCCACATGGAGCACAAGCTGCGCATTGACCGGCACCCGCGCTCCTGCTGATATGGGGCGGCCGTTGTATGTTACGCTCAGCACCAGGTCCTTGAATTCGGAGATAACCACTTCACGCGCAATGTTCTTTATTCCCAATCCCTGAAGGATAGCCTCGGCCTGACGTGCAGAAATGTCGGTGAGATGTGGCAGGGTGATCATCTTGGGAGTGATGGCGTTGATTGTGAGATAGATCAGACGGCCCGGTTTAACGCGGGTGTTTCGCCGCGGATTCTGATCGACAACATAGCCCGGGCGCGCCTTGGTGTCGTAGACCGAGTCGGTTATCTCAACCTTGAAGCCCTGAAGCTCAAGGTCGGCGATGGCCGACTCGACAGGGCGGTTGCACACATCGGGCACTGTCTCCTCCTTTCCGTGATCGGTCCAAACGTCGAGCCATTCCAGCGCACCCCATCCGAGGGCAAAGCCTAACAGAATCATGACAAGCAGGTTCAGGCCCACCAAGGCCCACCGACTGCGCGGCTTACGCTGATTTTCGGGATAGTCATGCATGTTGCCTGAAGCATTTTTGATAGCGATGCAAAAGTAGCAAAAAAATCCCGAAAATCACGTATCACCGAAAAACAAAGGATTTTTGAATGGTGATTACCGAAAAAAGTAGTAAATTTGCAAATTGTAAAAGTTACACTCAATTTCCGCACCCTGTTTTATGCGAAAATTTTTGCTTCTCATGCTCGCGTGTCTGGCTCTCACTTCGTGTGGAGAGTATCAGCGTGCGCAAAAAAGCACCGACTATGACTA
This sequence comes from uncultured Bacteroides sp., assembly GCA_964556785.1. Taxonomy (GTDB): domain Bacteria; phylum Bacteroidota; class Bacteroidia; order Bacteroidales; family Muribaculaceae; genus CAG-1031. The sequence goes on from CAZKXM010000003.1 coordinate 40,498, forward strand.
CAAGCTCGATTTTGCGCGTCGCGCCTTCGAGCAAAAGCGATATGTCCAGGCAGCCACGATCCTGACCGACATTGTGTCGGCCTACAAAGGCACTGAAAAGGCTGAGGAAACCCTCTATCTTCTTGCGCTGAGCCATTACGAGAACAAGGACTATATCAACTCAGGCGCATATTTCAAGACCTACTATCAGCGCTATCCCCGCGGAAAGTATGCCGAGCTGGCACGTTTCTATTCAGGCTACGGATATTACCTCGATTCACCCGACCCTCAGCTTGATCAGGGTGGAACCATCAAGGCCATCGAGGAGCTTCAGGGATTTCTCGATTATTTCCCCAGAAGCGATAAGGTGACCATTGCCCAGAACGCTATCTTCGAGCTGCAGGACAAGCTCACACTCAAGCAGCTTCAGAACGCCCAGCTCTATTACAACCTCGGCACCTATATGGGTAACAACTACCAGAGCGCCATGATCGTGGCCCGCAATGCCGTCAAGGATTATCCTTACTCAAAATATCGCGAGGAGCTCGAAATGCTTATCCTCAAGGCCCGCTATCAGGAGGCCAACCATAGTGTCAACGAAAAGAAGGAGGACCGCTACAGAGAAGTGATCGACGAATACTATTCGTTTGTCAACAGCTATCCCGAATCGCGTTACCGCTCTGAGGCCGACGATATTTTCACTATCGCGCGCCGTCACGTCAAAGACTGAAACATCGAAAATCAATAACACAGCATAACATTCAATCTAATGGACTACAAAAAGACCAACGCCCCGCTGAACACCGTCACCCGCGACATGATTCAGATGTCGGAGGACACCGGCAACGTCTATGAGACCGTGTGTATCATCGCAAAACGCTCTAATCAGATTGCCGGCGAGATGAAACACGATCTCGAAAAGAAGCTCCAGGAATTTGCATCGCTCAACGATAACCTCGAAGAAATTTCAGAAAACCGCGAGCAGATTGAGATTTCGCGCTACTATGAGAAGCTTCCGAAGCCCACTCTGATTGCAACTCAGGAATATCGCGACCATAAAATCCTTTTCCGCAATCCGGCGAAGGACAAACCCAATCTCGACTGATCAATTTTTTGTCAATAAATTTAAGGTTGATTAAAAAATTATCGTTACCTTTGCACCGCTAAAAGCGCTTTTATTATATTCATTTATTAAACATCTGAAAGAATGCACTTAAATTCTGAAGAAAAAATCGAAATCTTCGAGAAGTACGGTAAGGGCAAGACTGACACTGGCTCACCTGAAGCACAGATTGCATTATTCTCCATCCGTATTGCTCATTTGACTGAACACCTCAAGTCAAATAAGAAAGATTATACCACTGCACGCGCTCTTAAGGCTCTCGTAGGTAAGCGTCGTCGCCTGCTGGATTATCTGATCCGCAAGGACATCAACCGCTACCGCGCCGTGATTGCCCAGAAAGAGCTTGGTATCCGCAAGTAAGCCCACGGGCCCGCCTGCCGATTACAAAACCCTATCAGTGAGGCTGCGTTTCTGCTATGGAACGCGGCCTCACTTGCTGTTTGCCCGTGGCGAACCGATTTCTCTGAGTGTGAAGGGGGATAGAGGAAGCCCTGCTTCACGGTCAATTCCGTGAGCAGGGCTTCAGGGTTAGTTTCGGTTATGAAGGGAGATGCTTTCAGGCCATGCGGCGCTCAAGACGCTCACGGATAGCCTTGAGGAAGTCGGCGCTGTTCACAGCCTTGGGCTCAACACCTTCCATAAGGTTAACGAGGTCTTTGGTGACGATACCGTCGTTGAGGGTGTCGAAGCAAGCGTCCTCAAGCTGGTTTGCATAGTTGACGAGTTCGGGCAGGTTGTCCATTTCGCCGCGTTTGCGGAGTGCACCGCTCCATGCGAAGATTGTGGCCATCGGGTTGGTTGAGGTCTCCTCGCCTTTGAGGTGTTTGTAATAGTGGCGTGTGACGGTGCCGTGAGCTGCTTCATACTCATATTTGCCGTCGGGCGAAACGAGCACGGAGGTCATCATGGCAAGCGAGCCGAATGCGGTTGAAACCATGTCGCTCATCACGTCGCCGTCGTAGTTCTTGCAAGCCCAGATGAAGCCGCCGTTCGAGCGGATCACGCGAGCAACGGCGTCGTCGATAAGGGTGTAGAAGTATTCGATGCCGAGGCGCTCGAAGTCGCTCTTATATTCCTGATAAACCTGATCGAAGATTTCACGGAACTGTGCGTCATATTTCTTCGAGATGGTATCCTTGGTAGAGAACCATACGTCCTGCTTGGTGTCAACAGCAAACTTGAAGCATGCGTGAGCAAACGATGTGATCGACTTATCGGTGTTGTGCATGCCCTGAAGAACGCCGGGGCCCTTGAACTCGTGGATCACCACTTCTTCGCGCTGGCCGTTGTTGCCTTCAAAGATGAGTTTGGCGGTACCTGCCTCGTTGGCGCGGATCTCAACGTTTTTGTAAACGTCGCCGTAAGCGTGACGGGCGATAGTGATAGGCTTCTTCCAGCTCTTAACCGCGGGCTTGATAGAAGGAATGGTGATAGGGGTGCGGAACACGGTGCCGTCGAGCAGCGAACGGATTGTGCCGTTGGGGCTCTTCCACATCTGGTGGAGGTTGTACTCGGTCATGCGCTGAGCATTGGGAGTGATGGTTGCGCACTTTACGGCAACACCATACTTCTTGGTGGCTTCGGCGGCCTCGACAGTGATACGGTCTTCGGTTTTGTCGCGTTCGGGCAGTCCGAGGTCGTAATACTCTGTCTTGAGGTCAACGAACGGAAGGATCAGTTCGTCCTTGATCATCTTCCAGAGGATGCGGGTCATTTCATCGCCATCCATTTCCACCAGCGGGGTGGTCATCTGAATTTTCTTCATGGTTGAGAAATATTTTGAGGTTTTGAATATTTGCAATTATTTCTTGCTGTTGGCATAGTAGTTCATCAGGCAGCCGTCGGCAAGGATCTGACGCTCGGTCTCTGTCAGCGGAGCATAATTGAGCTTCAGGGGTGAGAGTGTGCCATCGGCTGAGATAACTGTTGCCTCAACGCTGTCTTTGCCACCGAGAATTGCCTCACGGATGCCGGGAACATAGACATAGTCGCCGGGGTTCCAGGTGAATTCTACATCTTTCGCGATGGTGAAGGGGATGATGCCCCAGTTGATACAGTTTGAGCGATAGCGCTTGGTGGCATATTCATAGCAGATGTTTGCGTCGCCGCCGAGCACTTTCTGGCAGCTCGCTGCCTGTTCGCGGGCCGAGCCGTCGCCGGGACGGTTGGCGAATACGCATGAGCCGAACGATGTGTCGTCAGGCTTGGCACCAACTTTTGCCAGCACTTCCTCAATCTTCTTGGGGCAGTGGCCGTCGCGACGCTCGAGATCCTCTTTCTGGATGCGCTTGCTCAGACCAACATATTCGGGCACGCGGCGCGAAAGTGCGAACTCAGAGAGCTTGAGCGGGTTCGAACGGTAGCTCGATGTTTCTCCTGAGGGGATGAGCTCGTCGGTAGTGGTTACGGGATCGTGGATCACAGCGGCAAGTTCGAGAAGCATGTTTGTCTGCAGGGCATACATCTTGGGCCAGTCCTTGATGTTGGGGCCGTAGCGCAGTTCACCCTCGGGATCCTCTTTGCCGAAGCCGTTGTAAACGCGACGGTCGTAGATCTTGGAGTCATACTCGTAGGGCTTGTGCTCGTTGGTGTAGTCGACATCGGTGGCTGCGGTAATCACGCCTCCGTTGGCAGCAGTTGCAGCGATCGAACGTGCGTCCATCAGTGCAACGAGCGAGATCTGGCCCTGACCGGGCTTCGAGCCTTCACGGTTGGGGAAGTTGCGTGTGGTGTGGCGGATCGAGAGGCCGTTGTTGGCAGGAACGTCACCGGCACCGAAGCAGGGGCCGCAGAATGCAGGCTTGATCACAACGCCGGCTTCGAGAAGCTCTGTGGCGATGCCGTCGCGGGTTGTAGCCATGTAAACGGGTGTTGACTGCGGATATGCCGAAATGGTGAAATAGTCGTTGCCGACGCTCTTGTCCTTGAGGATCGATGCGGCCTCGGCGAGGTTGTCGTATGTACCGCCTGAACAGCCTGCAATGATACCCTGATCGGCGTGGAGCTTGCCGTCCTTGATCTTGCCTACGAGGTCAATCTCGATCTTGTCGCCGAAGCGCTTGCGAGCATCTTCCTCAACTTCGCGGAGAATGCGTTCGGGATCGGCCTGAAGTTCGTGGATCGAGTAGGCGTTCGAGGGGTGGAAAGGCAGCGCGATCATTGATTCCTGCTTGTCGAGGTCGATCTTGATCATGCCGTCGTAATATGCCACCTTGCCCGGACGCAGTTCGCGGAAATCCTCGGGACGTTTGTGGATTTCATAATGGTGTTTAACCTCGTCGTCGGTCAGCCAGATCGAGCTCAGACAGGTTGTCTCGGTGGTCATGATATCGATACCGTTGCGGAAGTCGATAGGCAGGTTCTTGACGCCGGGACCAGCGAATTCGAGCACTTTGTTCTTAACGAAGCCACTGTCGAACACGGCCTTCACCAGAGAGATAGCCACGTCGTGAGGACCTACACCCTTGCGGGGCTTGCCTTCGAGCCAAACGAGGACAACCTCGGGAGCGGCGATGTCCCATGTGTTCTCAAGGAGCTGCTTCACGAGCTCGCCACCGCCTTCACCAACACCCATTGTGCCGAGCGAACCGTAGCGGGTGTGAGAGTCGGAACCGAGAATCATGTTGCCGCACTTAACCATGGCCTCGCGGGCATACTGGTGGATAACGGCCTGATTGGCGGGAACATAGATACCGCCATATTTCTTAGCTGCCGAGAGACCGAACACGTGGTCGTCCTCGTTGATTGTGCCGCCAACGGCACAAAGCGAGTTGTGGCAGTTGGTCATGGCGTAAGGCATCGGGAATTTTTCAAGACCCGACGCACGGGCTGTCTGAATGATACCTACGTAAGTGATGTCGTGGCTCATCATGGCATCGAAGCGAATGCGCATCGAGTCGCCGCCTGAAGCATCTACGTCGTGTGAACGGAGAATGCCGTAGGCAATGGTGTTTTCGCGGGCTTCTTTAGGTGTGGGAAGACCGGTTGTGTCTGTGGCGATGCGTTCTCCATCGAGAAGGTAAACGCCTTCTTTGATCACTTCAATCATGGTTAAAGATTTAAGGGGTGGATTGATTGTTATAATAGTTTGTTAATGATTCAATAAGGAATGAGAGAGCGAGCATGTCGGCTGCGCCTCCCGGAGAAATCCTGCGGTTTGAGAATTCGCGGTCGAGCTGTCGCATAGCTTCTATAGAGAAGTTTGCGAGCAACTGTGCGGCTTTTGCTTTGGCTTCGGCAGCAGTGTTGGCTCCACACCGGTGATAGATGTTGGAATCTTCGATCTGCGCCATCAGGCTGAGCAGGGTAATGAGGGGCCCGTCTGTCGACGGTGATGTGGCAAAAGCCTCGGGATAGCCGGCCTGCGCTGCATCGAGAGCGGTGCGGACTCCGTAACGGCGGCCTACTTCGGCACCGTGTGTGTCGGACGGACGCGGAAACTGTGCCGCCAGCTCCATGATTTTCTGCTGGAGATCGTCGCGGGTGAAAGGGAAGCTCAGGCGCGATGCGGCAACAACGGCAAGTCCCAGCGAAAAGAGGGCGCCACGGTGGGTGTTGACCCCGTTTGTCGCTGCGAACATTGCATGTTCGCCATCGATGCCTATTTCCCTTATCGAATCAACCGTGGCATCAACAGGGAGCTTGGCGAGCCGCACAAACACCGGGAGGAGTACATCGATCGAGCGCGACATCAGGGAGTGGTCCATATCGGTGTGCGCTCCGCTGTTATCCTTGTCAACCAAACCTGGTTTGGGTGTGGTGTCGAGTTCGTCGCGAAGTGCTTTGGCTGCGGCATGCGCCAGAATGTAGGGCCTGGCGGCGTCACTTGCGAGCTGGATTGCATCGGCAGCTTTCCCTTCGCTGATGAGCCTCCTGACACGCGATGCGCTCACCGGCAACCCCTCGTCGCTAAGGCGCGGGATCTCAATTACGGATGCCAGTTTAAGGTGCATCAGTTCATTGTAGCGTGCTGTAAGTTTGTCGGTCGGCTCCGACCCAACGAACCTCACATCAACTCCGAGAGCCGGAGCGATATGCCGCTCGAAAATGTCGAGATCGAGCGTTATGTGAGCGTCAGAGCGTTTCGACAGATCCTTGATGAAATAGGATGGGAAGGTGGCACGGCTTACGGCATAATGGCTGCCGTTGACAACCTTCACTTTCGGCATCCCTGCGGTTGCTTCAGATAGCATGGCCCGGCGCTCTTCATACGAAAAATCGGTAGAGCTTTCTCCCACCGGGATAATGAACAGCGTGTCGACCTGTTGCTGCGCTTTCTCAATAAGATAGAGATGGCCGCGGGTCAGCGGATTGGCGTGCATCACAATGACACCGGTGCGCCCTCGCCTCGGGAGCGAGCGAAGATAGCTGAGGTAGTCGCTAAGGGCAACGTTGGAGTGTTCCAGCATCACGGCACCTTCGCCTCTGCCAACTTCGACAAACGATAGCGATGCGAACAGAGGAGCGTATTCCGGTTTTGTGAACACTTTCGGATTGTCAATGCCGTTGGCCGCGGCATAGCGTAGCAACTCGGTTATGAGCGATGGCAGCAGCCCTAACTCGCGTGCGCCGGCATCTACGGCCACACCTTTAATGATGTCGCCGTCAAGTGTGGCTGTTGCCAGCAGGCGGTCGTCGGCATCAAACATACCGACAGAATAGTCACCTTCAACAGGATCGAGACCGCAAGCCTGCAGCAGCGCATCGCGCCGGCTTCGAGCCTGCCGTAGCGACAGGGGAATCTGTCTGAGTTCAATGCCGCTGAAAGTATCCATCGCAGATTGAGTTGATTACGCCGAGCAGCTCGTCAACGGAGTGGGTTTGCTGCCGCATGCACGAGCGTGCATCGTTGTCACAGATCAGGCATTTGCGTGGTTCTCCGCCAAAATCAGAACGGGAGAGCGGTGTGCCGTCGGCACCGATGACGTCAACGTCAAACAGACGGCCGAGCGGGTGCTCACGCTCTATCTTCATGCAAATGCGCTTAGCCTCGTCGGCAGTATGCCGGGATATGATGAAGGCCTCGAAACCGGTTTCGAGATCACGCTCCTCACATAACAGTATCCTGCCATCGAAGGCTTTCGACAGCGCTTTGACTCCCTCGCGCCCGATGGCAATGCTGGCGTCCGTGCGCTTCTCATTGCCGGGAATATTGACTGTCAGCACAACGAGCGCCTCGCCCGGGAAGTCGCGCAGCAGTTGCTGCTGACGTTCCCGGCGGGCGTCGCGTGAGTCAAGAAGCTGAGGGAGGGTGACAGCCATCGTGTCAGCTTATTCAGTGATGTTGCGGATCACGTCCATCACTGAACCGTCGCGGTTCATAACCACTCCGACAACCTTGTCGCCGAAGGGGAGTTCGCCGGCTTCGCCAACGATCGATTTTGCCTTGTCGCGCAGCCAGTTGATGTCGACAACGTTGATGCCGGCAGCTTTGAGGCGTTCAGCCAGTTCGGGACGGCGCGGATTGACAGCCACTCCATATTCGGTCACGATAACATCGACGGTGTTACCCGGAGTGATCAGCGTAGTCACTTCGTCGACAATACACGGGATGCGGCCACGGACAAGCGGGCAGATGATTACCGACAGAGCCGAGTCGGCAGCCGTGTCGGGGTGTCCGCCGATCGCACCGCGGATAATGCCGTCGCTGCCAACAAGCACATTCACGTTGAAATTAACGTCGGCCTCAAGGGCAGAGAGCATCACTACATCGAGATAGTGGACAGCTGATCCGGGCTCGTCGGCTGCAGCATATTCGTTGGCACTGACCTCTTTGTGCATCATGTCGTTCTTGAGCGATTCGGCAGCAACTTTGTCGAAACTCTGCACGTCGATAAGGCGGTCGATCAGGCCCTCCTCATGGAGCTTCACCATGTGAGCCGTGATTCCGCCCAAAGCATACGAAGCCTTGATGTTATTGTCGATCATGCTCTGACGCAGATACTTCACAACAGCGAGCGATGCGCCGCCGGTGCCGGTCTGCATTGAGAAGCCATCGCGGAAGAAACCGCTGTTGATCACAACCTTCGCGGCGGTTTTGGCCAGGAGAATGTCGCGGGGATTTTTCGAATCGCGGATAGCTCCGGCTGAAATTTTCGAAGAATCGCCCACCGAGTCAACTTCAACCACATAGTCAACCTGACGTTCGGAGATTGAATTAGGTGTGTTTGGATAGGGGACGAGATCGTCGGTGAGAATCACAACCTTGTCGGCATACTGAGCGTCGGGCAGAGCGTAGCCGAGTGAACCGCAGATCGATTTTGCGTTTTCAGAGCGGGAGTAGCCACAGGCGTTGCCCAGAGGGTCAGACGACGAAGCACCGAGAAATGCCACATCGATCTTCAGGTCGCCGTTGGCGATAGCGCTGCCGCGTCCGCCGTGGCTGCGGAAAATCACGGGTTTCTCCATCAGTCCGCGCGAAATTCTGTTTGCCAGTTCGCCGCGAAGACCCGATGTTGAGATCGAGGTGATGACACCGTTTTCAATATGCTTGATCAGGGGTTCATGAACGTCGGAGAGGCTTGAAGCAGCGAGATGGAGATTCTTGAATCCCATTTCAGCGAGCTTGTCAACCACCATATTGACAACCTTGTCGCCACCTCTGAAATGGTGGTGAAACGAGATTGTCATGCCGTCCTTGAGGCCGGTGCGGCGTATTGCCTCTTCAAGGCTTACAAGTTTCTGACTCTCTTTTTGAAGATCGAGACGGAACTGGGGGTTTTTGTCAGCAGCCTTTTCTGTTTCAAAAACCGGTTTATCGAGAAGCGCGGCCTGAGTGCGGATCATGGCGGCGCGGTCATTCATTGTGCTCATGGTTCAGGAATGAGTGGTTTACGTGACTGATTAGAGTTCCACATTGTCCAATGCTCCGGAAGCCTTGGCGAGTTCGATTGTGCGTTCGGCGCGGATCACAACGGGGCGGTCAACCATCTTGCCGTTCACTGCAATCACACCCGAGCCCTTCTTCTCGGCCTCCTTGATGGCGGCGATAATTGTAAGAGCTTTCTCAATCGCCTTCTGCGACGGTGTGAACACTTCGTTGACAACCTCGATCTGGCGGGGATTGATGATTGATTTTCCGTCGAAGCCCAGACGATGGATATATTCCACTTCCTTGCGGAATGTCTCCATATCATTGAGGTTGGAGTAGACAGTGTCGAGAGCGTCGATACCTGCCGCGCGGGCTGCCACAACGATGGTTTCGCGGGCAAGGCGGAGCTCGTCGCCCTCAGGGGTGCGCTGGGCCTTGAGGTTGGCACAATAGTCTTCGGCGCCGAGGGCAATGCCCATCATTCGCGGCGATGCCTTGGCGATGGCAAAAGCATTGCACACGCCGAGTGTGCTTTCAATAGCGGCCATGATGCGGGTGCGTCCAACGCAACCGAGCTCGCGCTCAACACGCTCAATTTCGCGTTCCACTTCAACAACCTCCTCGGCTGTTTCAGTTTTGGGCATTCGGATCACGTGTACACCGGCCTTCACCATTGCTTCGATATCTTTTTTGCCGAAGGGGGTGTTGAGAGGATTGATACGCACCACCATTTCGGTGTCACCGTAGTCAATGGTCTTGAGTGCGTTGTAAACAAGGAGTCGCGCTGTGTCTTTTTCAGTCAGCGTAACGGAATCTTCGAGGTCAAGCATGATTGAATCGGGCCCGTAGATATGGGCGTCGGCCATCATGCCGGGGTTATTTCCGGGCACGAACATCATCGTGCGTCTCAGTCGGTCCATGCTATGAATTAGAAATAAGGTCAGTAATCAGTTTGTGTGTACTTCTCGGAAGTCAAAATGTCAGTCGGCCCACACGTCGCGTCCGGTTGAGCGGACTGCGGCTGCTGTGACACGCGCGCGGATTGTGCAGTCGAGAGCGCCTTTGTCGGTTGCGTCGACTGTCGCGTCATTGATTCCGAATTCCTTGAGTGTTTCCTCGATAACGGCTTTGATCTGACGGCCGAACTTGAGGGCCACAGAGCTGTTGAGGTTGATGGTGATGCCGGGCTGGGTGGCAGGCGAGAGCTTGACGAAAATGTCGCCTGACTCAAGTGTGCCGGCCTGGGCGGGTTTTACTTCCATGATAAAAGCAAGGTGTTTTGGTTCAATAAAGTTTCTCTGTCGGTGTTGACCTAAGGGTGTAGTTATCCCATAGGGATAAGGCTAACGAGGGCAAATATACTTGCTTTTTCAATAACATCAAACAAATTGCGGAAAAAATTCCGCAATACTCTCTCGGTGTGTATTAAATCCCTGTGTGACAAAGAGATGTATTTGATGTTTTACAGCATGTTTTCAACCGTACTGTTACAGGTTGTTTCAATCTGAAACCGATGCCGCAGAAACGACGAAAGGCTCTGCCGCAGCAGAGCCTTGTTGCTGTATCCCCGTGGGGAGTCGAACCCCAATCGATGGAACCGGAATCCATTATTCTATCCATTGAACTACGGAGACTCTCGTGATGTCGCAGCCACCTCTTTTAATTGGGTTCCCCTTTTGGGGAGAGGTATTTTCGGCGCCAAATCGGCTGCAAATATATGATTTTTTTTCTAAATTTGCAATTATATGTAAAAATGTGATATGGCCGTCAGTATAAACCAATCTCGGTATGAGGCGCTTGCTCCCCAATGGCAGATGCCTTGTTTCTCACAACTCAGCACATTTTTCCACAATATAAAGGCCGAGGGTAAAGTAATTTATCCCCCCGGTAAGCAGATATTTGCCGCTTTTGATGCTTGTGCCTTTGATGAGGTAAAAGTGGTTATCATAGGCCAGGATCCATATCACGGCCCGGGACAGGCTAATGGATTGTGCTTCTCGGTCAACAATGGAGTTAAGACTCCTCCTTCTCTGGTTAAGTTGCCTCGCGCCCGCGAAGAAGTCGACGCCAATGGTGTCGCATATATAGATGAAGAGGGTGATCTCGTCACCACTATCATTGACGGTGCTAATTGTGCTTTTACCTGCTATGATAAGGGAGGAATGTGTCTCTGTGCCATCGAAAAGGCTTGTAGGCAGGGAAAAATTGATTTCCTCAAGCCTGCCTCGTGCCATCTTTATACGCTGCGTCTCACCGAGTATGCCAAGTTTACTGCGGTAAATTATCATCGGTGGAAAATTTGTAAGCCGGCAGAAGCTTTAGGGCGCAAGCTCGGTTTCCGCCTGTATCAATTTCTTAAAGGCCCGCTTACCTCGCGCGTTGGTCAGGAGTGGGATGATGAGTTGGTGCTTGCTTGTGAAACTTACCTGACCGAATACGCGTCAAAATAATAAATTATATGCCTTCATTCTATACCAGAAAACCTGATTGGTTGAAAATCAAATTGCCTAACGGAGCAAAGTCAATGGCGGTATTACATCGTTTGGCCGGTGACAGCCTTCATACGATCTGTACCTCAGGAATGTGTCCCAACAGAGCTGAATGTTGGGGGGCCGGGACTGCAACATTTATGATAGGGGGCAATATATGTACCCGTGCGTGCCGGTTCTGCAATGTTGCTACAGGCCGACCTCATCCTCTGGATAACGATGAGGTTGATCGGATTGCTTCAACAATAAAGGAGTGGCGGCTTAAACACGCTGTAGTTACATCAGTTGACCGTGACGATCTTCCCGATGGGGGAGCGATTCATTGGGTCGCTTTGATAAGAGCGATAAGGGAACAATCTCCTATGACAACCCTTGAAACTCTCGTGCCTGATTTTAGAGGTAACCGCGAGGCTCTCGATATCGTCATAGCCGAGCGGCCTGAAGTTATGTCTCATAATTTGGAAACTGTAAGACGCCTTACGCCATCAATTCGCTCGGTAGCAACCTATGATGGCTCGCTTGCGGTGATCAAGCGGATTGCTGATGCAGGTATAGTCGCTAAGTCGGGAATAATGCTCGGTTTGGGCGAGACTATTGATGAGGTGATTCAGACAATGGAAGATCTTAGAGCAGCGGGTTGTAAGGTAATGACGATAGGTCAATATCTTCAACCTACAGAGCGACATATCGAGGTGACTGAGTATGTCCACCCTGACGTGTTTGAAAAGTTACGTCTTGAAGGCTTGGCGCGGGGATTTGACCATGTAGAGAGTGCTCCGCTTGTACGCTCCTCTTATCACGCAGAGCGTCACGTGCCGTCTCATCTCAGAAAATCCTTGTAAAGCGTCTCCCAGTTTTTAGTTATATCTGATATTTTGTGGACAAGATCATCACCGAAATATACCGTCAAGCTTCCTATCGTGATATGCTCCGGTTGCAATGCGACTATTTTAACCCTATGGTTGAGCAAGCTCGGGAGCGACTGCCTGTATCAGAAGAGAGACTTCTTTTAGTAGAGCATCTGCCCGTCTATACTCTCGGCCGACACGGCCATCGCAGCAATATGCTTATGCCTGAGCGACTGCTTCGCGATAATATCGAGCTTGTCGAGATAGATAGGGGAGGCGATATTACCTATCATGGCCCCGGTCAGCTTGTTGCCTATCCGATTATAGATTTGCAAAATCATGGTCTCGGGGTGAAGGCCTACGTCGAGATGCTTGAACAGGCTGTCATAGACACGATAAACGAGTATGGAATAACAGGCGAAAGACTCGATGGCGCTACAGGTGTGTGGATTGAAGCCAATACCTCACGGGCGCGCAAAATTTGTGCAATCGGTGTTAAATGTAAACGTTTTATAACAATGCACGGTCTCGCTCTTAATGTAACGACTGATCTGTCAAACTTCAATGTTATCAATCCGTGCGGATTTGTAGATCTGGGAGTAACATCGATGGCCGCCGAAATCGGTCGCGAACCAGACTGGCTTGAAGTAGCCCTGCGGCTTAAATACAATCTTCTCCGGCTCTTAGGCTTTTAGAAGCGTCTCCCGAACGAGATAATCTGAGTTTGCGGTATAGATCAATTCCTACTGCAAGTAAGACATAGAGTAAGTCTATCCACGGCAATAGAACGCGACTACTGTCTCCTTGTAAATATGGTATTAAATCCCTAAACCACAATAATTTAAAAGTATTCGCCCGTCTATTTTAGTAGACAGGCGAATACACTGAAAGACAGCGTTGTATCCCCGTGGGGAGTCGAACCCCAATCGATGGAACCGGAATCCATTATTCTATCCATTGAACTACGGAGAC
>CAZKXM010000004.1:0-48080 GCA_964556785.1 uncultured Bacteroides sp.
CGCGCATCGGGGCGGTGCAGCCTTCGAGATAGCTGACGTAGGCATCGTCGTCGGCCACGATGAGCGTGCGCTCGAACTGGCCGGTGCCCGAGGCGTTGATGCGGAAGTAGGTGGAGAGTTCCATCGGGCAGCGCACACCCTTGGGGATGTAGACGAACGAGCCGTCGGAGAACACGGCCGAGTTAAGGGCGGCATAGAAATTGTCGGTGTAGGGAACCACACTTCCGAGATATTTCCTGACGAGATCGGGATAATCCTTGACGGCTTCGGATATCGAGCAGAAAATCACTCCCATTTCGGCAAGCTTCTCGCGGTGGGTTGTCTTGACGCTGACCGAATCCATCACCGCGTCGACGGCCATTCCGGCATGCAGCTTCTGCTCCTCCAGGGGGATACCAAGACGGTTGAAGGTGTCGAGCAGCTGGGGATCGACTTCGTCGAGACTGCTCGGGGCCTTCTTTTGCTTGGGAGCTGCATAATAGGAGATGGCCTGAAAGTCGATCTCGGGGATGTCGAGATGCGCCCACCGGGGAACCGGGAGCGTGAGCCAGTAGCGGTAGGCCTTCAGGCGAAATTCGAGCAGCCACTCCGGCTCGCCTTTCTTGGCGGAAATCAAGCGGATCACATCCTCGCTGAGACCGGGGGGAATGATGTCGTTTTCAATGTCGGTGGTGAAGCCGTATTTGTATTCGCCGCCTGTGACATCGCCTATCACACGGTCGGTGTCGGGTTGCTGCGAGCCGCTGCGGGCTGAGGGTTGAGAGGATTCGGGAGAAGCCATGACTAAGGGTTCAATGGAAGGATGATTACAGATTTACAACACCTGACTGTGTCGGAGGGTTTCCGGCTGACGAATCAGAGCCGGCGTCGTCGGGGAGAATGATATGAGATGCCACACCCCAGAACCAGGGCGCGATCTCCATTACGTTTTCAATCGCGACACCGCCGCCGATGGTTGAGCGGCGCACGAAGTCAGACGATGGGAAGACCGCGAGCCAGAGGTTGAGGGCAATGCTCAGGCCCAGTCCCCATTTGAAGATGGCGAAAATCACTCCGAGCACTCTGTCGAGCGGCCCCATCAGGAACATCCGCATGGTGGCGCGGATGGCTCCGGCAATAATCTTCACCAGATAGTAGGCTGCCAGATAAACCAGCGAGTTGGAGATCACCATGGGGATGAAATTCTCCATCGGTGTTCCTTCGAGTCGCGAAGGCACCAGAAAGCTGAGCGCTCCGGCAAATGCCGATCCGAAGGCGCGGCAGGCGATAAACGCTATCACCACGGCGGCTATCGATGCAGCCTGGCCTATGAGGCCGCGCCTGAGCCCGGTGAACACGGCTATGCCGAAAACGATAATCAGGACAATGTCGATCATGCCATCTACGGTGGGGTTGGAAGGGATGGGGGAGAGATGTTAATAGCCGGTGTAGGTGTGGGGCGTGAGCCGTTTGAGCTCGGCCTTTACCTCGGCCGATACGTTGAGCGAATCGACAAATTCGGCGATGGTTTCGGCCGTCACGATTGAGTTGACGCGGGTGAGCTGCTTGAGGGTTTCGTAAGGTTTGGGATAGCCCTCGCGGCGCAGAATTGTCTGGATTCCTTCGGCTACGACGTTCCACATCGAGTCAAGATCGGCGCTTATGGCGCTTTCGTTGAGAATGAGCTTGCCCAATCCCTTGAGGGTGCTTTCAACGGCGATAACAGTGTGGGCCAGAGGCACGCCGACGTTGCGGAGCACTGTCGAGTCGGTGAGGTCGCGCTGCAGACGGCTTACGGGGAGCTTCGAAGCCAGGTGTGAAAGGATGGCGTTTGACATGCCCAGATTGCCCTCGGAGTTCTCGAAGTCGATGGGATTGACCTTGTGGGGCATGGCGCTCGATCCAACTTCGCCCTCCTTGATGCGCTGCTTGAAATACTCCATTGAGATGTACATCCAGAAGTCGCGGTCGAGATCGAGGATAATGGTGTTGATGCGTCGAAGGGCATCGAAGAGAGCTGCGAGATTATCGTAGTTGGAGATTTGGGTGGTGAGCTGCTCGCGCTCGATGTCGAGGTGCTGACTGAGGAATGTGTTGGCGAGCTCGCGCCAGTCAAACTGAGGGAAAGCGGTGAGATGGGCGTTGAAATTGCCTGTCGCTCCTCCGAACTTGCCTGACACGGGCACCTGACGGAGCAGTTCGAGCTGGCGGCTGAGCCTGTAGGCATAGACACCGATCTCTTTGCCCAGGCGTGTGGGAGAGGCGGGCTGTCCGTGGGTCTTGGCCAGCATGGGGATGTCGGCCCAGTCGCTCTCCATCTTCCGCAGGGTGTCGACAAGGCGCTCCAGCAGGGGATAGTAGACATGGTTGAGCGCATCCTTGAGCGACATCGGCACGGCGGTGTTGTTGATGTCTTGCGAAGTCAGGCCGAAGTGGATAAACTCCTTGAAAGGCGCCAGGCCCATGGCGTCGAATTTCTCCTTGAGGAAATATTCAACGGCCTTGACATCATGATTCGTAACGCTCTCGATTTCCTTGATATGACGGGCATCGTCGAGGGTGAAGTTGCTGTAAATGTGGCGCAGTGACTTGTCGGTGTCAGCCGGACCCTCGCTGAGCTGGGGGAGCCTGCCGCGCAGGAAGATGAAATATTCCACCTCCACTTTCACACGATAGCGGATAAGGGCGAATTCCGAGAAATAGAGGTCGAGATCCTCACACTTGGAGCGATATCGGCCGTCGATGGGGGAGATGGCCGTAAGAGGGCAGAGTTCCATAGCTTTGACGGATTGGGGTGATCGGTTAATAACGGATTGCAAAATTAAGCAATTCCTCTGAAACGGCAAAAGCCCCGGCGGCTGTGGCTGCGGGGCTTCTGCTGATATGGCTTATGCCTTTTGGAAGGATCAATATTTTTTATCGAGCACCTTGAGGGCTGCGTCGTAGTCGGGCTCGTTGGTGATGTCCTCAACGAGGTCGCGGAACACAACCTTGCCGTTTTCGTCGACAATGATCACGGCGCGGGTGAGCAGACCCTTGAGCGGACCGTCGACGAGTTCAACGCCATACTTCTGGCCGAACGCGGGTGAGCGGAATGCCGATCCTACAAGCACATCCTTGATGCCGTTGGCGGTGCAGAAGCGACCCATCGCGAAAGGAAGGTCCATCGAAACGCAAACAACCACGGTGTCGGCGAGTTTCGATGCCTCTTCGTTGAAGCGGCGCACCGAACGCGCGCAAACCTCGGTGTCGAGGCTGGGGAAGATGTTGAGCACCACACGCTTTCCGGCGAACTGGCTCAGCGAAATCTCGCTCAGATCGGGGCCGGCGAGGGTGAAATCAGGGGCGGTTGAACCCACTTCAGGGAGGAGGCCATAGGTGTGGCAGGCATTGCCTGCGAGGTAAACTGTTTCCATAATGAGAGTTTTGTGTTATTTCAAAAGTGACATTTTTTGAATAACAATCGAGGCGAGGTCTTTGTTGAATCCGGTCACTACATCGCGCACCGTTCCTGTGGTGTCGCACAGAATCACAACCGGAAGCGATGCCGCGCCACAGTCGCGCGCCAGACCTGAGGCGTTCATAACCGCGGCTTCGCCTGACTGGAGCGGGGCGACGAGTGAGAGCGTTGTCTCCGGATTGGTCGATGTCACGGCCCAGAGAATTTCAGGCTCGAAGGGGAGTGCCTGAGCGGCTTTGCGCATTTCAGTGACTGTCTCGCGTGTGAAACCACCGGCCGGGTCGAGGATTACGATGGCTGTGGGTACACTCATTGCCTGGCCGCGTACCCGGGTTATACGCCCTCCCTCGGGACGGGGCAAGGTGAAGGCGGGAAGCGGTGTGCCCGGAAGGTTCTCAATGCGGAAATTGCTTTCACGATAACGGGTGAAGATGTCGGGCCAACGCTTTATAAGCTGCTGTTCGGTGACCTCGGGACACGGCATCAGAAGGGTGGAATAGGTGTAGCGCGCGGTCATTGTCTGTTCGGATATCGTGCCGACGTTGGCGTCGGTGTCAATGGCCAGCGGGAGCATTGTTTCAGCGCTGAAGGTATAGGTGGTTTCAAGGCATTTGAGCCCGTTGACCGTCATTACGGTCCTCAGTTTTATTTTCGAAGGGTCGGGAGTAGTGACGGTGAGGGTGTAGAGCGAATCGGCGGCCATATCCTTCAGGTCGAGCGCTATCATTGCAGGTAGCAGATTGCCGAACTGCACCGAGCGCTGCACTCCGGGAAATGCGTGGCCGTTCTGATAGCGGGTGGCGAACGGGTGAGGATCCCACTCGGTGTGATATTCAAGCAGTTTGTCGCCGCGGAAACGGTAGTGGTGACCTTCGTAGTAGGCCGAGAAACCGTTCACTTCCACTCCGGCCGGTGAGCGGAATGTCCAGTCGATGATATAGTCGGCCGGCGAAAGAGTGTCGGCTTTGCTGGCGCGGCTTTCAAGGACGATGCTGTAACGGATGTCGTCCTGAGCCTGGGGAAGGGTTACCGAATAGTCGACCGACGCCTCATAGCAGTCAATTTCTTCAAGGCGGTTTATCAGGTCGCGGATTTCAGGAGCTGTTTCGGCCCGCGAGGCTGCCATGGCAGCGACCAGGGCTATGAGAAAGAAGATCAGGCGGTGCATTTAACTGAAGGAGAAACGGGAACTGAAACAGGGGTGCCGGTCACTGCTTTGCTTCGGGCTCGATCGCGGGGGTGGATTCTTCGGCGTCTTTGTGTTTCTTGGGGTTTTTGGCATTGAGCTTGATCTGGTCGAATCCCTGACCGTATGCGCCCGACACGTGTCCCTGGGTGATGAATGCCCCGGGGTCGATCGACTTGATGATTCGGAACATTGTCACCGATTCCTGGCGGCGGCACACCACCAGCAGCAGCTTCACCTCATGCTTTGTGTACCAACCCATGCCGTCGATCACGGTGCATCCGCGGTGGGCCTGCATGTTGATTGCATCGGCAATCTCGATCCATCGCGGCGAGAAGATGATGAACTGCACGGCCTGACGGTTGGAGTTGATGAGCTGATCGACGATATAGGAGAGCAGGAAGAGGATTATAAGGCCGTAGACGATCTTGTCGATACTGTGGAACAGCAGGTAGCTCGACGAAATGATGCAGAAGTCGGTATAGAGCATTGTGCGCCCCACCGAGATGTTTGTTTTCTTTGACACCATCGCGGCCACGATATCGGTGCCACCGGTGGAACCGTTATGGATAAACACCTGGCCCAGAGCTATACCGAGCAGGAAGCCTCCGATCAGAATGCTCATGAATTCCTGGCCCGGAAGAATGCCGTCGGGGAAGCGTGCCGCCATAAGAGGCTGGAATATACCGAGCCAGATGGCCATGCAGGTGGTGCCGAAGATGGTGCGCATCACAAACTGCTTGCCGACAATCCTGAATGCGAATGCCAGCAGAATGAGGTTGATGGCATATTGCGAGATCGCCACCGGAATGCCGGTAAGGAAGAAGATCAGGGTGCCCACACCGGTCACGCCGCCGATCACCACTCCCAGCGGGAGAATGAAGCCTGTGAACGCAAACGAATAAAGGAATGTACCGAAGATGATAAACAGGTAGTCGCGGCTCGACATCCATAGTTCCTTGCCGGAAATTTTATGTTTCATGCTGCTTAAATAATTGACGGCGCAAAGATACAACTTTTTACCACTCGAAAACATCGCAATCAACCCGAAAATATTTTAGTTATCCGTTCATTTTTCTTTAATTTGCAGCGTAAACATCCGGCCGATATCTCCCGGCTGGCCCGACTAACAGGAATTTAACTCAACACAACAATAATAGATGAAAAGATATGTGATTTTGCCGCTGCTGGTTGCGGCAACCGTGGGAGGAACCGTGCAGGCTGCCACACTGTCGCCCGACGAGGCTTTGGCGCGCGCCTTGGCGGGTGGACCCCGGAACGTGGCAGGGATGACTGCCGGAATGACGCTGTGTCACACCGCGGCGATGCTCACCGAGGCTGACCGTCCAGCTCTGTATGTGTTTAACCGCGGTACCGACGGCGGATTCATCATCGCCTCGGCCGACGATTGCGCCGTGGCGCTTCTCGGCAGCTCGGAGCAGGGCAGATTCGACTATGAAACCCTGCCTGAAAACGTGCGTTGGTGGCTCGACGGCTACCGCCGTCAGATTGAGTGGGCCTCCACCCGTCAGGCTGCCCCCGCCGCGCAAGCTCAGCAGACTGCTGCCCGCCCCGTCATCGCTCCGATGCTTAAAACACAGTGGGATCAGGAGTCGCCTTACAATCTTGACTGTCCCGAGATGCGCCGCGGCCGCGCCGTGACCGGTTGCGTAGCAACTGCGATGGCTCAGGTCATGAAGTATCACCAGTGGCCGCAGGGCAAAGGCAAGGGAAGCAACTCCTACCGTATAGGCACAACCAAGGTGAGCTACGACTTTGCCTCTAACTCGTTTGACTGGGCCAACATGCTTGATGAATATACCAGCTCATCTACCCAGACTCAGAATAAAGCCGTGGCCAACCTTATGTTTGCCTGCGGAGTGTCGGTCAACATGGAATATTCTGCCGATGAAAGCGGTGCCATGTCGTTCATGATTCCCTACGCCCTTGTCAACTATTTCGGATATGATAAGGCAGCCGCTTATCTGGAGCGCATTTTCTACACTGACAAACAGTGGACCGCGCTGGTCTACTCCGAACTTGCCGCCGGACGCCCCGTGATTTATGGCGGTACGGGCGACGAGGGTGGCCACCAGTTTGTGTGCGACGGTTACAGCGGCGACGATTTCTTCCACATCAACTGGGGCTGGAGCGGCTACTGCGACGGCAACTACAGGCTCTCGGCTCTCAATCCCAGCGATGTCGGTATTGGCGGCGGATCGGGCGAGTTTAACTACGAACAGGATATTGTGGCCGGTGTGGGCCGTCCCGGCGCAGTGACCGGTTTCACCGCCCCGGTGGTGATCTCTGCCACCGACGGCTTTTTAGGCAAGAATTTCTCACTCTCAGGAAATACTTACACAGCCACATTCTATTTTGACAATGACGGCGGCATCATAAATGTGTCGGCCACTACGGTCTCCGGCGAGTTAGGTATCGGCATCGAGAAGCCTGATGGCTCGATGGTGTGGCATTCGATGGGCGAGGTTGAGTTCCCCGCGGCCGACTCGTTTACGGGCGATGTCTACGGCTTGGATGATTTTGACGCCGAGTTTCCGCGCTACACCGCGCCGGGAGTCTACCGCATCATCCCCGCTTTCCTTCCTGACGGAGGCTCATGGGGGCGCATTCCCGTGCCGGCCGCCGACCCGCAGTGTGTGGTGATGACCGTCGACGCGTCGGGCAACGCCACATTCACCAAGGGAGGTCCGGCTACTGACGATGATAACAATGACCCCGCCGTGACCGCCACCTCAATTACACTCGACCGCTCCACCCTCAGCCTCGCTGTGGGCGACGTGTTTACCCTCCGCGCCACCATCCTCCCCGCCGGTGCCGACCAATCGGTATCATGGGCTTCCACCAATCCCGACGTGGCGACCGTTGATGGCGCGGGCTGCGTCAAGGCGCTCCGACAGGGCACGACCGACATTGTGGCCTTCACATGTGACGGGACTAACCTTCAGGCCCGCTGCACCGTCACCGTGGGCACCACGGGCATCGAGATGATCGAGGCCGACGGGCTGCTGTGGGATGTGGTGACCCCTGCCGGCGTCACCATCCGCCGCAGTGCTGACGCCTCAGCCCTGGGCGACCTCCCCCACGGGGTGTACATTCTGCGCAGCGGTTCCCGAGTTATCAAGCTTGCCCGCTGATCCTCACCACTCCGGGGTCGCTAATGGTGACAATCACCCCTGTAAGGAGTTAATGATTGTTAAATCACCATAGGGCGTGAACCATTCCTTCTTATGCCATGTTATAATGTCGTAATTACTCTAATTGCACTGTGTTTTTCATGGTATAAGATTTAAGGTTAAAGAATTAAACGGGCTGTTGTGATGACGGCCCGTTTTGTTTTCGCGGCTTTGCGGCTGCTCACTGGCAGTGTTGAGCGCGCTCCCTGGCGGCGCCTTTTGTAAAAATGGAGAGTGTTAGCTATCTTTGCCGTTAGAAACTTATTGATCCATGAAAAAAATCTTTCCGGCTATAGCAATGCTGCTGGCATCACTCCCGGTGATGGCCGACGAGCAGTATATCGGCACATCGGAGACGTTCGGGCCTTACACACCTACCGAGGAGGTGAAGAACTCGCAGAAGGAATTTGCGGCCGACCGTTTCGGAATTTTCATTCACTGGGGTATCTACAGCATGTATGCTCAAGGGGAATGGTATCTCAACTACGGCCCCCTCGCTACTGAATATGCCAAGGCGGCCGCAGGGTTCTATCCTGCCAACTTCAATGCCCGCGAGTGGACCAAGGCGATCAAGGATAGCGGTGCGCGCTACATCTGCTTCACCACCCGCCATCACGACGGCTTCTCGATGTATCACACGGCTGAGTCGCCTTACAACATTGTCGACGCCACGCCTTACGGCCGCGATGTGCTCGCCGAGCTCGCCGACGCATGCCGCGAAGACTCGCTCAGCCTGCATCTCTATTATTCGCAGATCGACTGGACGCGGCCTGACTATCCGTCGGGACGCACGGGCCTGACCACAGGGCGCGACACAACACTCCGCGACTATCCGGCCTACTATGCCTTCATGAACCGTCAGCTTAAGGAGCTGCTCACCAACTATGGCCCCGTGAGAGCCATCTGGTTTGACGGATTGTGGGACCACGATCAGGACTCGGTGCCTTTCAACTGGCAGCTCGAAGGTCAGTATCGTCTGATCCATGATCTGCAGCCCGGCTGTCTTGTAGGCAACAATCACCACATAGCGCCTCATCCGGGCGAGGATATCCAGATTTTCGAGCGCGACCTTCCCGGTCAGAACACTGCAGGCCTGTCGGGCCAGGAGATCAGCCGGCTGCCGCTTGAAACCTGCAACACGATGAACAACATGTGGGGTTATCGTGTCAAGGACACTGACTATAAGGACTCGCGCACGCTGATCCACTATCTTGTCAACACCGCAGGTCTCGGCGCCAACCTGCTCCTTAACATAGGCCCGCAGGCCGACGGCTCGCTCCCCGAGGCTTCGCTCGAACGCCTGCGCGATATAGGCCGGTGGATGGAGGTGTATGGCGAGACCATCTATGGCACCGAAGGTGCCGGTTTCGAGGCTCAGGAGTGGGGAACGGTGACACGCAAAGGTAACCGTGTGTTTGTCCATGTCCTTAAACCCGGCACAACCGAGCTCCTCCTTCCGATAGAGGGGAAGGCCCGTAGCGCCAAACTGTTTGATGACGGCGCCAAGGTGAAATTCGCCAACACACGTGAAGGTATCCGCCTGACGATGGAGCCGACGCCTGATGTAACCGACCATGTTATTGAAGTTGCCCTCAAATGAGTGTGATTCTTGAAGTATGTGCCGGCGACTGGCAAAGTGTCGAGGCCGCCAACGAAGCCGGAGCTGCCAGAATTGAACTGTGTACCGGCCTTGAAGCAGGAGGATTGACGCCTCCCCCTTCAATGATTAGCCGTTCCGTCAGGCTCGGTGGCCCGAAGGTGAATGTGCTCGTCAGGCCCCGTTCAGGCGATTTCGTTTATTCTGAAGCTGAAAAGGAACTGATAGAACAGGATATACGGATGGCCCGGCAGGCCGGGGCCCACGGAGTGGTGATAGGGTGCCTCCGTCCCGACGGAAGGGTGGATATCGAAACCCTGCGACGCTGGCATGATGCAGCCGAAGGCATGTCGGTCACTTTTCACCGCGCGTTTGATCTATGCCGAGACCCGTTCGAGGCGCTTGACGACGTCGCTCCGTTTGCCGACCGTGTACTGACCTCCGGGCTCGCTCCTACAGCTTTGGCGGGAGTGGAGATGCTGCACCGGCTCACAGACTATGCCGGCGGCCGTACGGCCATTATGGCCGGCGGAGGGGTCAATCCTTCAAACATAGCTGAAATTGTCGGCCGCTCCGGTGTTCCTGAAATCCACGGAACGTTTTCGGCGCCCGTTGCCAGCCGCATGGAGTTCAGGCGCGAAGGCGTCAGCATGAGCTCAGGTGGCGCCGATGAGTATGTCAGGAGTTCTTCGTCGGTCGATAAGATACGCGCGGCTCTCGCCACCCTGGCTGATTTTTGAAAAAACTTTGTCAAGTCGGCCATGAAGATGGCTGACATTCTTCCATACATATTTCCACACCACACGATTTATGAACAGGTTGATTCTAACCGTTATTGCAGCGGCCTCGATGGCCATCACACTGACTGCCGGTCCGCGCCAGGAAGCTCTGAAAGCCGTAAATGCCGCCGACCTTCAGCCCCGCGAACGAGAAGCGCTCGAGTTCCTCTACAGATATATGCCGCTCCCCGATGTGGCAGCTCACGATGCGTCGTTTTATATCGACAACGTGCGCACCACCTTCGCCGCAGCCGATTCGCTCGGATGGAACGTTCCCGAGCGTGAATTCCGCCATTTCGTGCTTCCGCTGCGTGTCAACAACGAGGCGCTCGACTCATGCCGTTCAATTTTCTTTGCCGAGCTGCTGCCGCGTGTGAAAGGAAAAACAATGGAGGAGGCTATCCTTGAGGTGAACCACTGGTGTCACGAAAAGGTGACCTACAAGCCTTCCGATCCCCGCACTTCGTCGCCTCTGCAGTCGGTTTGCAATGCTGTGGGGCGTTGCGGCGAGGAGTCGACATTAGGAGTGGCTGCGCTGAGAGCCGTGGGCATTCCCGCCCGTCAGGTCTACACTCCCCGCTGGGCACACACCGATGACAACCACGCATGGGTTGAGGCCTGGGCAAACGGCAAGTGGCACTTCCTTGGCGCATGCGAGCCTGAGGCTGTGCTTGATCTGGCATGGTTCAACGAGCCGGCATCGCGCGGAGTGCTGATGAGCACCAAGGTGTTTGGCGCTTACGACGGTCCTGAGGAGGTGCTCAGTGTGACCCCGCTCACTACCGAGATCAATGTAACCTCAAACTATGCTCCTACGGGTCTGATCACCGCAACAGTCACCGATGCCGACGGAAAGCCTGTGGAGAATGCCACAGTGCGATTCTCGCTTTATAACTACGCCGAATATTTTCCGCTAACAGTGAAAAAGACAGCTGCCGACGGCACAGCGACATTCCTGTGCGGCCAGGGCGACGTTGTGGTGTGGGCCACCGACGGCACCCGCTTCGGTTTTGCCAAAGCCAATCCGGCCGGCGGGGCGGAGGTTACGGTGCCTCTGAAATATGACGGCAGCTCTGTTGACGTTGTTGAGCTCGATCTCGTGCCACCGGCTGTGGGAGCCACACTTCCGCGTGTTACCGCGGAACAGGCCGCCGAGAATGATCGCCGCAAGGTTTATGAAGACTCGATCCGCGGAGCTTATGCCGCTACATTCGCAACCGAGGCTCAGGCCCGCGCTGAAGCTGCGCGGCTCGACATCGATGCCGACAGGTGGGCTGCTCTGCAGAGTCTCAGCCGCGGCAACCATGCGCGCCTGCTGGCGATGATGGAGTCGTTCACGGAAACTGAGAGGCCGATGGTGATGGCGATGCTCGAAGCCATGACCGAGAAAGATCTTGGCGATATCCGGCCTGAGATTGTGCGCGACGCCATGGCCACGGCCCGCAACGTCAATGCGGTTGACTCGGCAACATTCGTCAACTATATCCTCAATCCCCGTGTTAGCTGGGAGCCGCTCTCGGCCTCCCGCAGAGCTATTCTCAAACATTTCGGAGACCGAGCCGATGAGTTTGCCGCCAATCCTGCGCTGTGGGTCAAGTGGGTAAGCGACAGCGTCGCAATTGTGCCTGCTGAAAATCCCAACCGTTTCGAAATGCGTCCCGAGGATGTGGCCCGCTGGCGCATGGCCGACACGCGCAGCCGCAACATCTTCTTTGTCAGCGCTGCCCGCGCCTTCGGCATACCCGCTCAGATCGATCCCGTTACCGGTAAATTGCGCTATCTTTCACCCGGAGCGACGGCGTGGACCGATGTGGATTTCGGCGAGGCAGAGCCTGTGAAGAAACCTGTCAATCCTGCCCGTCTGGTGCTTAAGGGCGAGGATGGCCTCAAATATTTCCTGCATTTTTCAGTAGGGCGAATTGAAAACGGACTCCCGAATCAGCTCGACTTTGATGACTTCCACTCGGTCGAGGTGACCAACAAGGCTCTGACCGAGCTTGATCCGGGCCAGTATATCATTACCACCGGCCAGCGTCTGGCCGACGGCAGCGTTCTTGCCCGCAGCGAGCTGATCATGCTTCCCGCAGGTGAGACAGTTGAATATGATCTTGTGCAGCGTCACAATCCGGAGGCAATCGAGGTGATAGGTCAGCTCGATGCCGAGAATCTGTATCAGCCGCTCGACGGCGGAGAGCCCTGCTCGATCCTGTCGACAACCGGCCGCGGATTCTACGTGTTAGGCATAATAGCTCCCGGGCACGAACCTTCGGCTCATGCGCTCAACGATTTCGCTGCGGCAGCAGCCGATCTCGAGAAGACAGGGCGCAAGATTGTGCTTCTGTTCCCTGATGCTGAAGCCGCTTCGCGTTTCGATGCTGGCTTGTTCCGCAATCTGCCGTCAAACATAAGCTGGGGAATCGATATCGACGGCAAGATCCTGAACGAGATTGTCGAGAACCAGCGGCTCAGCAATGCGACACTGCCGATAGTTGTTGTGGCCGACACGTTTAACCGCGTCGTCAACCTCACGCAGGGCTACACCATTGGCCTGGGCGATCGCCTCGCGTCGCTGCTCAACCGCCTCTGAATTTGTGGAGCATGCTTTAGAGCTTTGGAATCTATGCCTTGGTGGGAAATCATCATAGTTTGCCTCGTTTTTGGACTTATCATCGGGCCTGTAGACCGATTCGTGAATGCGAAAGTGTCAACAAAAAGTCTGGCGATAGTGGTTCGGTTCGTGATCTATGTTCTGATTTTCATGGCTCTCTACTGCATTGCCGATCTGATCGGCATCGATGGAGGCAGGTAAACGGATAAGTACTGAAAAGCAGTCTGCACTTCCGGGGATGGTAGCAGCAGAGCAATTTTGCGGCGCGTTTTGCTTGTGAGAGAAAAAAAAGTGCTATATTTGGCTCTGAATTAAAATTTTGTCCGGGACCATCATGGCGGCAAAGCCGTGATGGTGCCCCCTATCGCCACTTTAACCTAACCCTACTTATGACTATGGAACTGCGTGACAATCAAACTGCTCCCGAAGCTGTTAATGCACCTGATGCTGTTGGTAATCCTCCTGTTGATTCAGATGTGAGAGAAACTCAAATCGATGAACTTGCTGCCGAAGCTGCCGAACTTCCCGATGAGGAAGAGGTTGCTGCCGAGCTTGTTGAGGTGGAAACCGCTGAACCGCGACGTCAGGCCGAGCCGCTGAACCGCGAAATGCTTATGGAGAAGGTGGAGCGTCTGGCGGCCAACGACAGCGTTGACATCAATGCCGACGAAGTGAGCCGCCTGAAGCAGCAGTTCTATATGCTTCACACCGAGGCCCAGCGCGAGGCGCGTGCAAAATGGATTGAGGAGGGAAATGATCCCGAGACATTTGTGCCTGTTGCCGATCCCGACGAGGAACGCTTCAAGGAGCTCCTGGCAGCCATCAAGGAGAAGAAAGCAGAGATGCGCCGCCGTCAGGAAGCTGAGGAACTCGCCAATCTGGAGCGTAAGCGTGCGCTGATCAAGGAACTTGGCGAACTCGGAGCCGATGCCGATGCCGTGGGCCGGGTGTTTAACCGCGCCAGGGAGATTCAGGCTGAGTTTGCCACGATTGGCAACGTGCCCCCCACCGAAGCTACGGCAGTGTGGAAGGAATATCAGGACGCCCGCGAGCGTTACTACGACCAGCTCAAGATCAACAAGGAGCTGCGCGATTACGATTTCAAGAAAAACTATGCCGAGAAGGAGCTGCTTTGCGAGCAGGCCGAGCTGCTGAACAAGGAAGATGATGTGGTGACGGCATTCCGCCGCCTGCAGGATCTTCATGAGAAGTGGCGTCAGGTTGGGCCCGTCGCAAAAGAGCTGCGTGAAACCATCTGGAACCGCTTCAAGGATGCGTCGGCTGAAATCAACAAGCGCTATCAGGCGCATTTTGAGGAACGCAAGGCGCGCGAAGCTGAAAACGAGGCCGCCAAGACCGCTATCTGCGAGCGTGTCGAGGCTCTTGACTTCGCCAACCTGAAAAACTATCAGGCATGGGATGAGATGACCCGCAAGATCATGGAGGCTCAGGCCGACTGGAAAAAGATAGGGTTTGCGTCGCGCAAGAGCAACAATGCCCTGTTTGCACGCTTCCGTCAGGTTTGCGACGCCTTCTTTGCCGCGAAGGCAGCGTTCTTCAAGAGCATGAAGGAGACTCAGGCCGAGAATCTGGCCCGCAAGACAGCGCTGTGTGAGCGTGCCGAGGCTCTTCAGGACAGCACCGACTGGCGGAAGACCACCGAGGAACTCGTAGCGCTCCAGAAGGAGTGGAAGGCTATCGGCGCTGTTTCGCGCAAGAGCAGCGACGCTATCTGGCAGCGCTTCATGGCTGCATGCGACCATTTCTTCGACCGCAAGAAGCAGGATGCCGGTGGTACACGCCGTGCCGAGCAGGCTAACCTGAAGCTCAAGCAGGAAATCATTGACCGTCTGGCTGAGATGACCGCCCCCGACGCTCCGGCGATGGAGCGTGCAGAGGCTCAGAAGGCTATCAGCGAGATGCGCGACCAGTGGGGCGAGATCGGGCATGTGCCTTTCAAAATGAAGGACAAGATCTACGACACTTTCCGCGATCTGTTGCGCCAGGCCGAGAGCAAGTTTGACCTGCGCGGCCAGAAGGCGCGCATGGCCCGCTTTGAGGATGGCGTGAAGGAGATGGAGGGCGACAATTCGCGCCTTGGCCGCGAGCGCGACAAACTTGTGCGCGCCTGGGAGCAGCGCAAGGCTGAACTGGCCACGTTCAAGAACAACCTCGGCTTCCTCACATCCAAGAGCAAGAGCGGCAACTCGCTGCTTCAGGAAATGGAGCGACGCGTTCAGCGCCTGCAGGAGGAGATTGACCAGCTGCGCGAGAAGATCGACATGGTCGACGCCAAAATGAACTGATTAACCCTCTTTGCCGCAGCTGAATGACGGTAACCAACCAGCGCGGACACTATGGCCGCTACCTGAATAACCTGCTCACATTCAGTGATTTCTTGCTGGTGTGTCTGGTGTATCTTGGAGTGCATCTGCTCAATCCGGGTGCATGGCAGGGCGATCTGCGGCTTGTCGGGGTGCTTGTGGCGGTGGCCTACCTTCCTGTGGCATGGCAGCTTCGCGAGCTCAGGAACGTGCGCACGATGCACATGGACCGTGTGCTTCTCAATTCGCTCAAAGCGGTTGGGCTCCATGCGCTGTTCTTCTTCTCGCTGCTGTTTTTTCTGGAGATCGATAATGCGCCATGGACAGTCTATGCCGAGTTCTATGCCGGCTGTTTCGTTCTGCTCCCATTGTGGTGGATTGTCACCAGAGTGATACTGAAGACCATACGCCGGCGGGGGCGCAACTTTACGCGTGTGGCGATAGTGGGTACCGGCGAAACCGCGCGGAGACTGTGCTCTGAAATGCTCAGCGACTCCGGTTTCGGCTACAAGATGATGGGTTTCATTGACCGGAGCATGCCGGTTGACCTGCCTTGGCCCGAGCTTTATGCCTGCGATCTGGAACACATGGACACGTGGGTGCGCGAGAAAGGGATCGACCAGATTTTCTATGCCCTGTCGGGCGAGGACTATGAGGCGATTCACCGCACCATGACCGTGAGCGATGCCGAGATGGTGCAGTTTTACTTCGTTCCGCAGATAAGCCGCCATGTGAAGCGCGCCTTTGAGATGCACCCCATAGGGTCGGTGCCCGTGATGACAGTGCGCAACAATCCGCTGTCGTCAACGGTCAACAGGAGCATCAAGCGGGTGTTTGACGTGGTGTTCTCAGGAGCGTTCCTGATTGTGTCGCCCATCATTTTCATTCCTGTTGCGATAGCCATCAAGATGTCGTCGCCCGGACCGGTGTTTTTCAAGCAGCTCCGCACCGGTTACAGAGGTAAATCGTTCATGTGTTGGAAATTCCGCACCATGCGCGTTAATGATGCGGCCGACTCGCAGCAGGCGTCGAAGAACGATCCGCGCAAAACCCGCGTAGGCGATTTTCTGCGGCGCACCTCGATCGACGAGCTACCTCAGTTCATCAATGTGTTTCTTGGCGACATGAGTGTTGTGGGCCCGCGTCCGCACATGCTGGCCCACACCGAGGAATACAGCAAGCTGATTGACCGTTATATGGTGCGCCATCTGATCAAACCGGGCATTACCGGCTGGGCGCAGGTTAACGGTTACCGCGGTCAAACAGAGCAACTCTGGCAGATGGAGCGCCGGGTGGATTTCGATGTGTGGTACATCGAACACTGGTCGTTCCTTTCAGACCTGAAGATCATTGCCCGCACGGTGGTCAATGCCTTCCGCGGTGAAGAAAATGCTTTTTGATGCGGCTCAGCGCAGCGACAGAATGTAGGTTGTGATGAGGTCGATGGCCTCGGGAGCCATGGTCTCGGTGATTACTCCATATTCGCTGACAGCCCCGGTGGTGCAATGCTGCATCATGTGGTTGAGCCCGGTGAGGATCTCAACGCGCGTTGCCGGATTCAGACGCAGGATTTCAGGGGCATTCAGCGAGGCTGTTACCTGAGTGTCTTTATCGCCGTAGATCACCAGCATAGGCACCTTTACGGCGGCAATGTCGGCTGCGGGCGAATCTTTCACGAAATAGTCGAGCCAGGGATTATGGTTGGCCTTCACGCGATGGAGGTTTTCGATCAGGGGCTCGGTAAGCTGATTGCGTTGCCATGCGCCGGTCACAGCGTCGACATCGGCACCGTTGATCACGTGGAAAAAGGCGTCGGCATAGCTTTCGGCGATTTTCAGAGGCACTTCGGCTGTGAGCAGGAGCGCCAGGTTTTGGTCGGCCAGAACTGAATCGCCTCTGAAGGCAGGCGCACCGATGCCGATGATGAAATCGGCCGGGAGAGCATAGGCAATGCGTCCGCCCTCGCTGTGGCCGAGCACGCCGACACGGCTTGAGGGGAGGGAGTCGCGCAGCCATTTGAGGCCGGCCGCGGCATCGCGTGTGTTGGTGGCGGTGGTGCGGTTTTCCATTGATCCTGTTGATTTTCCGGCACCGCAGTCGTCGTAGCGCAGCGAGGCAATGCCTTTGCGGGCAAGCGCGTCGGCCAGCACTGCGAAGGGCTTGTGATCAAGAACGGTTTCATCGCGATCCTGAGTGCCGGAGCCGCTGACAAACAGCACCACCGGGCTGCCGGGAGCTGCCACATCGGGGATAGTCAGGGTGCCGGCAAGAAAATCACCGTCGTCAGCGTTGGTGAAGGTCACCTCGCGGGTGGAGTAGGGAAACGGGGGGCGGGGAGTCTGCGGGCGCTCGGGGCCTGTTGATTCATCCTTGGGATCGAGCTGAAGCTGAACATCGAGCATTCCCTGGCGCAGGCGTCCCGAGAGTTTGCCGTCGGGCATCAGCCGGCCGGTGAACGTGAGCCTGATCTGCGGCACCGACACGCTCACTGAATCGCCGATGTTGGCATTGACAACCATCGGGATGCCGTAAGCTCCCTGGTCGGGAGAATCGAGGGTCGCCGTGGTGGGAGAGATGTTGAGCCCCAGACGCAGGCTTGAATCCTCGCCCACGTTCAGCGAGCCGGTCCATGAGCCGCTCACCTGCGCCATGCAGCTGAGAGCGCTCAGAAAAAATATGATCGATGAGATGATTGTTTTCATAGTCGCAATGATTGAAACTTGATGGTTATTATCGGCAAAAATAGCTAAATTTGCCAAATAATACGTTCATTTAGAAATGAAACTTGCAACACTGATAGGCGCGGTGCTGATTTCTACGGGCGCCGCGGCTCAGATAACGGTTCCCACCGCCGACGGCTTCCTCAGCCGCGGGACTATGATGTGGGCCGATAAAAACAGTCCCGGCACATTCGATCAGATGCGTCGGGCAATCACTCTCGGCGAGTCAGACGGCGAGGAGAAGGCTCTGCTGCTGGAAGGAGTGGCGGCAGCAGCGACCGGTTCACCCGACGCCCTCCGGCTGCTCGACCTGTTTCTGGAGCGCTATCCGGCGTCGCCGCTCCGCTGTTACGCGCAGATGGCAGTAGGCGATATGGATTTCAACCAGGGCAACTGGGCCGACGCATTCCGCAACTATTCCGATATAGACATCCGTTCACTCAACGGCGATATGGCCGACGATCTCGCTTACCGCAAAGGGTTCTGCCGGCTGATGGTGGGCGACTATGATGCCGCTGCCGCCGATTTCAGCCGCCTCGACCGCTCGCCGCGCTATGCCGGGGCATCGCGGTTTTACAGCGCTTACATTGACTATGCGCGGGGCAACTACTCGGCGGCGCTTCCGGTGATGGAGAGTATCGACAGCAGCAGTGAGCCAGGCCGAAGCGCACCTTTCTATGTGATGCAGATGCGGTTTGCGCGCAGCGAGTGGAATCAGGCTCTTTCCTCGGCTCTTGAACTGCTCAGGAACGAAAAGAGCAATCCGACGCAGTTTAATGTCGAGGCGCTGAGGGTTGCCGGCGAGTCACTCTACAATCTCGGTGACCGGCAGCAGGCTGTTGACTATCTGTGGCGCTATGCATCGATGGCGGCTGCTCCGTCGCCCTCGTCTTTCTATATTCTTGGTGTTAACGAGTATGACGCCGGCAATACCGATGCGGCCGTGAAGCTGTTGCAACAGGTGATTTCGGCCGACAATTCGCTTGCACAGAGCGCATATCTGATACTGGGCCAGTGCTATCTGCGGCGCGACGACCGTAACAGCGCCCTGATGGCTTTTGAGAACGCAAGCCGTATGGACTATGACCGCGACGTGCGCGAGGCGGCGATGTACAACTATGCCGTCACGAGAATGGACGGAGGCAGGGTGCCGTTCGGCAGCTCCGTCAAGATGCTCGAGGAGTTCCTTGCCGATTATCCCGACTCGCGCTATGCTCCCGAGGTGCAGAAATATGTCGTTACGGGCTATATGACCGACAACGACTATGATGCCGCCCTCGCAGCGATAAACCGCATAAAGAATCCCTCGCAGGATATAAGGCGCGCCCAGCAGAGGGTGCTCTTTGTCCTTGCCACGCGCGACTATCAGGCCGGCCGCATTGCGAAAGCCGAGACTAATCTCAACACACTTCAGGCGCTCGGCAAGGGGCTCGATGACACGCTCCTCAACCAGAGCTATCTCTGGAAGGGAGATTGCCGGTTTACTAACGGTGACTATCTCGGCGCGGCGGCGCAATATGAGAAATATTTGAAAACGATTACCCGAAAGTCGCCCAACTATCTGATTGCCAACTACGATCTTGGCTATGCTCTTTTCTCGGCCGGGAAATATGGCGAGGCGCTGAAGGCTTTCGGCAAAGCTGAGGCCGCTGCCGGAAACGACGCTGAACCGCGTCTGAAGGCTGATATACTCAACCGCATGGGTGACTGCCGATACTACAGCTCGCAGTTTGCCGCTGCCTTGAAGGATTATGCCCGTGCTTACGATCTGCTGCCAGAGAGCGGCGACTATGCTCTCTATCAGCTCGCTATCGTCAAGGGCATGACGGGCGACCACAAGGGCAAGATTGCCGAGATCAACCGGCTTGTCGGGCAATTCCCGTCATCGGGACTGGTGCCTCAGGCGCTGCTTGAGAAGGCAGAGAGTCAGGCAGCCACGGGCGATACCAACGGCGCGATCGCAACCTACACCGGCCTCGTCGACCATTACGCCACAACCGCGCCGGGCCGCAACGGTTACCTTCAGCTTGCGCTGATCTATCTCAACACCGGTAACCGCAGGAAGGCCGAGGAAACCTACCGCACCGTAATCAGCCGATATCCCGCAAGCGATGAGGCGCGTCTGGCCGCCGATGATCTTAAGCGCATGCTTGCCGCCGACGGACGCCTGGCTGACTATGCCGAGTTTGTAAAGAGTGTGCCCGGCGCCCCCGAGCTCGATGCCGTCGAGATGGATCAACTCAGCTTCGCGGCTGCCGAGGGAGCTTATAGTACCGATGGCGCCACACAGCGCCTGGAGGAATATGTGAAGAATTTCCCCAACGGCCAGTCGCGTGCCAAGGCTCTTTACTATCTTGCGGAAAGCGCGTGGAACAAGGGTGATGCGGCTACCGCCGTCAAACTCACCCGCCGCATTGCCGACAACTATCCTCATTCAGAGGCTGCCGAACAGGCCCTGCTCATTGAGGGAGAGGCCGAAATCAGTCTTGGCAAGTATGCCGATGCACTCCGCTCGTTCCGCAGCCTTGAGGAGAGTGCGTCGAGCCCTGGAATGATGCATGATGCCCGCATGGGAATAATGCGCAGCGCATCGGCCCTCGGTCAGGCCGACGAGGTGATCGCAACGGCCGATATACTGATGGGCTCGAGCGCCACTCCGGCCGAAAGCCTCGACGAGGCCCGCTATCTGCGCGCCGAAGCTCTCGATCAGCTCAACCGTCATAAGGAGGCCGACAAGGAGTGGGCGGCACTTGCGGCGCGGCCCGCATCGCTCTATGGCGCAATGAGCGCAGTGGCGCTGGCTGAATCGCAGCTCAACCGCGGCATGCTCAAGGAGGCGGCTGCAACAGCCGATGCGCTGATAAATGCCAACCCGCCCCATGCCTACTGGCTCGCCCGCGGTTTCATTGTCTACAGCGACATCCTGCGCAAACAGGGCAATACATTCGAGGCCGACGAGTATCTCAAGAGCCTCCGCACAAACTATCCCGGCAAGGAAGCCGATATTCGTGAAATGATAAACAAGCGTCTGAAATGACACCACGCCATAGCATCCTCTCAATATCTGTGTTAGCGACGATCGTTGCCGGGGCGCAGGATCTCAATCGAGAGATCACCGTCGACCGTGAAATTCTGCCTGTAGAGGCCGATGCAAGCCGGTTGCCGGTGTTGCCGCAGGTCGATCTTCCGGCCATTCCCACGGTCAGTCTGTCGCCCACAAGAGTGGCGGTGACCACTGCCGTGCTCCCTCATGTACGTCAGCTCGATCCGGTCAAGGCCGACGATCCGTCGGCACCGCCCGATGCCCGCGGCTATGCTGTGGCCGGAGTCGGTGGCCCTGACTTCACAGCCGATCTCTCGGCGGGTTACCGCCTTGTTTCCACAGCTTCAACACGGGTTGGAGCCTGGCTACAGTGGAATTCAGATATCTACAGCCGTAACTCCGCACGCTGGCGCACTCATGCCGGCACGGTTGGAGTGGACGCAATCCACCGTTTCAATGCTAATTCGCTGCTCGAAGCATCGGCCTCATGGGCGATCGACCGGTTCAACATGCCCCGTAACGTCGGTTATTGGCAGACATCGAACCGTGCGGACATTGATCTGGCATGGCATTCGAAGACGGGCGGCATGAACTATAACATCAAGGGTGCTTACGGCTATTTCGGGTATTCCGATTCGCCTGCTGAGCTGATCGACGGAATGAGGCAGAACCGTGTGGGCTTCGGCGCCGACGGCTGGCTCCCGACGTCAGACAACGGATTTGCCGGCGTGAGCGTTGATCTCGACCTGCTCAACACAGTCGACGCAAAGACCTCAGGGGTGGTGAGCCTCACTCCGGGCTGGCGCTTCAAGAACCGGGTGTGGACCATCGTCGCCGGGCCGCGCGTCGACCTGACTTTCAACGGCGACAAGGCTCTGCACATAGCCCCCGATGTGAGACTCGGGTTCTCACCGTCGAGTTTCTTTGTCGTGAAACTCAGTGCCGGCGGAGGCGAACAGCTCAATCCTCTCGCATCGCTGGCGCAGCTGGCCCGCCGGCAGTCGGCCTGCATGGCTTACGGGGTGAGCCATGTTCCTGTGTCGGTTGACGGCACGATTACCGTTGGCCCGTTGAAGGGAGCGTGGCTGAGTGTGTTCGGCGGCTGGGCAAAAGCAAATTCGTGGCTCATGCCTGAAGTAATGCCTGACGGTGGCATGGCCTGGATGCCGCAGAATCTGTCGGGAGGAAAGTTTGGCGGAGAGATCGGAGCGGCTTATCGTTCGATGGTAGAGCTCACGGCGCGTTACACCGCAGCATCCTCCTCCTTCTATCTCAACCGTGACCGTGCGCGCCATTCTCTTGACGTGAAGCTCGGGCTTCGTCCGTTGGCGCCTCTCAGAATCACGGCCACCTATGAACTAAGGGCTTGCCGCTCCATTACTACAGCCGTCGGAATGACCAATCTTTCCAACGAGTCTATGCTCAGTGTCAATGCTTCGTATGCGTTCACGCGCAAGCTCAGCGTGTGGATCAACGCGCGCAATCTGCTCAACAGATCCTCGCAGCAGATCGATCTCACACCTGTTGAGGGAACGGGCGCAATGGTTGGCATTTCCTGCCTGTTTTAAGAGCTGAAATCAGATGTGGATGCGCCACTCGCGGGGATAGAGCGAGTTGGTGCGGTTGCCGAGATGCTTGGCAAAACCAAGCGGGTGGCCTGCGTGGGTGAGCAGCACATGGCCGCGCGGAGTGTCAGAGGGCAGTGTGATTGTTTCGCAACGCAGGTAGCTGAGCGCCTCAGCAGTGGAAAGATCAACCTGCGGGAACGCTTCGCGGCGCAGAAGTGTCGACATAGCCAGTGAATGGTCAGGAATAAGATCGCGCCCTTTTGTGCGCCCTATCACAGTGCCGTGATGGATGATGTCGATTCCCTTTGTCTGTTCGATCTCTTTCAAAACGGGGAGCATTGCGGGCTGACATGCGTTGACACGATCTCCCTGAGCGGAAATGATGATATTTTCACCTTTTGAATCGATCCATCCGCTTGCCGCATGCGCCACGGGCCGGATGCGCTGCGACGCACGATTCGGCCGTTGTCCCGGTTTTGAAATGAGCGCCATGAACAGGCCTTCGCCACGCAGCCGGCCGGGGATGAAGCGGTAGCCCCCTTCACTTTCAACAATGCCCCACGACGGATCAACGCCGTCGATCCTGACGATCTCGCCTCCGAGATCGCTGACTATGTGACCCACCATCTCCTCGTTTTCGCAGCGGTTGAACGTACATGTGCTGTAAACCATGAATCCACCCGGCGCAACGGCTTCCCACAGAGAGTCGACAATCTCACGCTGAACCGCGGCACACCTCTCGATCAGCGCCTCGCTCCATTGGCTGACGGCATCGGGATCCTTGCGCATCATTCCTTCGCCCGAGCAAGGCACGTCGGCTGCCACAACGTCGAAAAAGTTGCGCAGGCGCCCGAAGCTGCGGCTGTCGGCACGGGTCACTATAACTGCCGGGTTGCCCCATTTGATGATGTTTTCGCGCAAAGCTGCCGCTCTTGCCGGAACGAGCTCGTTGGCCACCACCACCGATCCCTGGGCAAGATTATCGGCCACACAGGTGGATTTGCCTCCCGGAGCGGCGCAGGCATCGAGCCAGCGCACGGGGCCGAGGGCTGCCGAGATCTGGCGCGCCACCATGGCGATGAACATCGAGGAGGCATCCTGCACATAGTAGAGCCCCTGATGGAGAGCCGGATCGAGTGTGAACTGCGGACGCTCGGGCAGATAGATGCCGGCATCACACCATGGCACTCTATCGCGCCCGGCAGCGCTCCAGCCTTTCGACATATTGGCACGGATGGCCACATCTGGCTCCGTTGTGGTGAGCGCCGCTTCGAGTCGGTCGAACATCTGCGGGCTCTCCCGTTGAAGACGGGCAATGAATCCCTGTGGCAGACGGCGCTCAGTCATCGCTGTCGGTTTCGGGAGCATCTTCCACCTTGATCAGCTCGAGGCGGGTGGCAGTGCGCTCCATTATGGTGAATGAGTAATTGCCTATGATGAGCTGCTCGCCGGTTTCGGGCAGTGTGCCGGTGTTGAACAGGATATATCCGGCAAGAGTTTGATACTCATCGTCTTCAGGGATGTCGAGACGGTAGATGTCGCGCAGGTCGCGAACTTCCATACGGCCCGAGAATTCAAACACTCCGGGCGCGATTTCGTTGGCTGTCAGGCCCTGAGTGTCGTGCTCGTCGCGGATGTCGCCGAAAATTTCCTCCACGAGGTCTTCGAGGGTCACAAGGCCGGAAGTGCCGCCGAACTCGTCGACAACAATAGCCATCGAGCGCTTCTCAGACAGAAGACGGCGCATCATCTTGTTGGCCAGCAGGGTTTCGGGAGCAAACACAACAGGCTTGATCAGCTTTGTCCAGTCGGTGTCGGGCACAAACAGCTCCGACACATGGATGTAGCCAACCACATTGTCAATATCCTCCTCATAGACAATGATCTTGCTGCGGCCGGAGGTGGTGAAGAGTTCGCTGAGCTCCTCGCGCGAGGTGTCGTGAATGTCGACGGCCACTATCTCGTTGCGGGGAATCATGCAGTCGCGCAGCTGGGTTGTTGAGAAGTCCAGAGCGTTGTGAAACATCTTCACTTCCGATTCCACCTGTGCTGTCTCGGGGTCGCTGACATTGTCGATGCGCTGTTCCAGATAGGAGTTGAGCTCACCCACCGAGAGCGATCCCAGCGATGTGGCCGTTGCTTTGATGCCCACCATGCGCAGGAGCAGACGCGAGAGCCACGATGTGAACCATGCCACGGGATAGAGCACGATGTAAAACAGAAACATCGGCAGGGCAAAGAGCTTCATGGAGCTGTTGGGGTTGATCCTGAACGTGCTCTTTGGGAAAAACTCACCGGCAAGGAGAATTACGAGAGTCGAGATGAGGGTTGAAAAGAGGAGCACAAGCGCTTCGTTGGCATGAAACACTGATGTGAGCCAGGGTTCGAGCAGCTTGGCAGCTCCCATGCCGTAAATAACGAGCATCACATTGTTGCCGACAAGGATGGTGGAGATGAACAGATCGCTGTCAGAGTAAAATCGCGAAATCACCTTGCCCATAGGGCCTCCGCGCTTCATGTCGATGCCCACGAGTACGCGGTCAGACGTGATGTAGGCGATCTCCATGCCCGAGAACAGGGCCGAGAGCAGAAGCGAGATCACCGCTATGATGAGCCAGGATGTCAACGGTTCGGTCATTTCTGAGGAGTTAGGGATTTAGCGGGGAATATGCCTGAAACGCGTTTGATCGAATAGGAGGTCATTCGTTCGTTGGCTTTGAATCCGTAGCCTTCGAGAGTGCGGTCGGGCTTTTCAATGTGGATAAAGGAGTCGCTGTAAACGGTGTGGTTTTTCTGGTCCCAGAACAGCTGGTTGGTGAGGAATTTCTCCTTGGCCACGTTTTCAATCCTCACATTGCCGTCGAGCTGCCAGAGCTGCCGGCTTTTGTAGTAGGTGGCCGAGTCGCAGTCAACAGTGGCGATCTTGTGGAGGAAATCGTCGAATTTCTCGAGATGGAGCGTCTTTGGAAAGCGCCAGCGGGGCACGGTTGCTTCATCGTAGACGAGCCACAGCGGTGAGACGATGCGATAACGCGTCACCCCCGAATCGCTGATCAGGGTCTCGACGTCGCGGGTCATCATTGTAGGGGTGGTCTCGGTGTCGATATTGCGGGTCGATCCGAGGTGGTCGTCGTCCTTGCATCCTGCGGCGAGCAGAAGCATGAACATGGCGGGCCCTGCAATGTTGCGCAGCTGTGGCAGGCGGACAATCATTTGAGCTGGCTCTTCATGAACCACAGCTGGTTGAAGTTGATGCCCAGCTTGATATTATAGTAGTTCTCACTGAGGATGGCTGCCGACGAGGTGCCGCGGTGAATCCATTCGAAGCCGAGATTGATCACGCTTTTCGAGCCCGGAGCAGGGAGGCCGAATCCGCATGCCACCCCGAAGTCTCTCACATTGTAGCTGTTCGTACCGTTGGTCACAACCATGTAGTCGCGTGTGTAGTGGCCGCCGAGGCGGTAGGTGATGCGCTGCAGGTAGTTTCCGCGCTGGCGGGGTTGCCACGATGCTCCGGCTGCCATTTTATAGCGGTTGGCGAATCGGTTGTCGACAAATCCCTCCATGCCCTGCATCTTCACTTTTCCCCATGGCTGGTAGGTGAAATCGACCTCGGCAGTGACACCTCCGCTCCATTCATAGCTCAGGCCTGCGCCCCAGGTTTCAGGGAGGGAATAATTGCCCTTGAGCGAGGTGTAGTTGAGAGTGTCGGGCTTCTGGTCGGTGTTGAGAAGATATTTCTGGATCCAGGTGTGGCCCAGGAGGGTCTTTTTGGGTGAATAGGTGAGGCCGGCGGTGATGCGGTGGTTGCGCACAGGGCTGAAGCTGTACTGGGCGCCGAACTGGAGATGGTAATCGCGCACCTCCATCACCTGCTCGAACAGGGCGGTTGACGAGGCATTGAACGCATACACATCATGATAGGTTGTGCCGAAAAGATAGGCTATGTTGGCGCCGATCGAAAGGCCTTTGGCAATACGGCCGGCAATGCCGGCGTTGAGCATGCTCATGCCACCCACGCCTTCGTGGCTGCTGCTGCCGTTGTCGATTTTCGAACCGAAGGCGTAGCCCACTGTCGAGTAGGGGAGCAGGCCTATGCTCATGCCCATGTAGCGGCCCAGGGGAAACTGCATGGTGATGTAGTCGAGGCCGCCGCCTGTCGACTTGCGCGAGGCTGAGCCCTCCTTAGCGTGGATGAATGATAGGTCGACCCCCATGTCAAACAGGAAGGTGAGAGTGTCGGCCATGGCGTAGCTCGCGGGATTCATCACGTTGATCTGACGGCCCGAGCGCATGGCGTAGCCCACACCGCCCATCTGGGTCTGCGCAGCCGTGGCGTTGTCGTTGAGAAGGCCGTAGCCGAAGCGCGAGTAAGGGCTGTTGGTGTCTTGGGCAGCGACGGGGAGGGCGCCGGCAATGATTGCCGTCAGGAGCAACAGCAATGACAGTTTATGATTCTTCATTGTAAGACAGTAT
This sequence comes from uncultured Bacteroides sp., assembly GCA_964556785.1. Lineage (GTDB taxonomy): Bacteria > Bacteroidota > Bacteroidia > Bacteroidales > Muribaculaceae > CAG-1031. Next base: position 26,935 of record CAZKXM010000004.1, read on the forward strand.
TCGGTTTAATCCGCGGCCCACAAGGTCAACATCGTGGATCACGGTGCATGATTTCAGAAGCGGAATGATTGCCGGTGCGTCGCCGCCGGTAACGACAACGGTGGCACCGTTGAGGCGCGAGTTGTAAAACTCTATTTCGGCCACAATCCCCAGCATGGCGCCCTTGATCATCGCATCGGCCGTTGAGGTGCCGAACGGCTGGCGGGCAAGCTCGCTGCCGGGGTGAGTGAGCGGGGTGAGGTCAGGCAGACGGGATGTGCCAGCTGCGAGCGACTGAAGCCTGAGCCTCAGGCCGGGAGCAATGTTTCCTCCGGCGAAAGTGGCATCGGCGCTGACATGGTCGTAGGTGGCGGCGGTGCCCAGATCGGCCACAAGAAGCTCGCGCCCGGGAGCGAGGAGGGAGGCCCCTACTGCCGCGGCAAGGCGGTCGAGCCCGAGAGTGGCGGCCGACGTGTAGGCGTTGCGCAGAGGGGTGGGGGTGGTGTGACTCAAAACCGTCACATCGGGAATAACCTTCTGCAGCTGATCGACAAACATGGGCCCGACGGCGCGGACAGAGCAGACAATAGCCCGGTTTACTGCGGATGGGCCTATCAGATCCTTGATTACAGCTATGTCGGGCTCGCTCATTGTGGCTGCACGGCAAAAGGTGTCGCCCTGCCAAAGCGATGCTTTTGTCGAAGTGTTGCCTATGTCGATTGCGAGCCTTGTGTTCATTTGCTGTTCTTAAGGCGGGGTATCATCAGGGAGGTGTAGAATGTCAGGACTCCTCCGGCAAGAGTGAACGCAATCCAGTCGGTGTGACCCACGTTTCGCAGATACATGAACAGGGCACCGATGCCAAACATCAGGGCGCTCCAGGTTTCGAGGCGTTTCATGCGCTGCAGCCTCACCGGCTCGCCGGGATCGGGCTTGACGGCAAAGCGCTCGGTGAGGCGCCCGGCAATGGCAAGGGCTGCGCCGACGGTGTAGACAATGCGCGTTGTGGTGAAGCCATCGGGTGCCAACAGGGGCATGGCTGTGGCGACGAGCACTATTATCAGCCCGAGGTTAGCCATAATGCTGGCTGTGCGCTGTAAGGACGATGTTCCTGAACTCATAGCCGGTTGACGGATTTCATTCAAAAAGATAGATGTCTTCGCTGGAACGCTGCATGTGATATTGCTCGCGAACGATTTTCTCCATTGTCCGCGCATCGGTTTCGAGGCGCATGTTGAGCTGTTGATAATGGACGAGGGTGTCGCGATAATCGCGGATTTCAGCCTGAAGGCGCTCGATTTCGCGCTCCAGCTCGTGGGTGCGCATAACGGAATTGTCGTTAAGGAACACCACGAACACCACAGCTGCCGCAACGGCGAGCAGTGTGAACGAGAAATAGCGTCGGCACCATTGCCAGGTGCGGGTCAGTCGGCTGTTCATTCCAGAGAGATTTTATAACGCAAAGATAGCAAGTTATCGCCGAATTGACAAAAATTCGGGCCGGTGATCAGACACGCTCTCAGTACCAGGTGATGCCGTTTGAGGTCGACGAGCGTTTGTCGTACTTGAGGTCGGAGAGGAGCGACGATTTGACGGCTATGTTAAACGAGTAGCTCTTGTAAGGACCGACGGGCACGAAGCTTGCGCGCATGGCCCAGCAGTGCATGTCGCGCGAGATGTTGCAGTTCATGTAGGCGATGCGCTTGGTGTCGAAGTTATAGCTGGCTGAGAATGAGAAGTTCCAGTTTTTGGTGGGCCTGATCGAGCCAGAGAACGACAGATTCTGTGTGAGCCGCCCTTTGTATTCCATCTTGCGGGTGTCAAACTCGCCGTAGGCATAGCCGATGGAGTAGTTGACCGACAGGCTCCAGGGGCATTCCCATTTCATGTAGCCGTCGGCATCAAACTCGGCATCGCCGCCGGCCGACAGATCGTCTGAAGGCGGGCGCGACATGTAGTCGGACGTGTCTTCGGCAAACAGATCGGCCTCGGTTTCCTGATTCTTCTTCTTTTTGTCGGTTGTCTTTTTGCGGCGGAAGGTGTCGTTGGTGAATGTGTAGCTGAACGATGTTCCGGCGCTCGACAGGCGCGCCCATCCTTTGCCGGCGCTCCAGCGGGGAATGTTGACTCGCACGGGAGTGCCCGAGGGGCTGAGCTGGTAGGTGTAGACATCCCATGTGCCTGAAACGTTGAGGTTGAAGTTCTTGGCCAGGCGCAGGAGCACCGAGGTGTTGATGTTGCTCCAGTTGAGCGAGTCGGCGGCGAAGTTGTAGCTCTGGCCGATGACGAAGTTCTCGATCAGCGATATTTTTTTCTCGCCGATGGAGTCGTTGTCAGATCTCACTTTCATCTCGAGGTTGTTGGCTAGTTGGACGCTCACAGTGCCCGACCGTCCTTGCGAGGGCACTCCGAAAAGGGCGTTGGGGAAGTAGGAGTAGGTGCGCGATTGCGGGTTGCCGGCGGCATCGATGTAGCTGTAGTTGCCGTAGTAACCGAAAAAGGATGAGCCGAAGTCAGGCGCGCCGCTGAATGTGATCGTTGGCGTGAGCACGTGGCGAATCATCTTCACCTTGTTGCCTAAGAAGGGGAGAGGCTGATAGAAACCGTAGAGCTTTGTATCGAGCGAGATCGAGGCGTTGAAATCCCAGACGTTGTAGAAGCTGTAGGATGTGTCGCACACTTCAACCGAAGCGTTGGGATCCCACTGGCGGCGCACCTTGCTGGTGTACATTCGGTCGGTGAGCTGTACCGACGGGGTGAGGTTGATGTAGTTGAACAGGCTGAATGTAGCCGAGATGGGCACTGAGTGTTTGAAGCCGTTGCGCCAGTCCTTGATCAGATTCTTCTTGAAAAACTGGCTTTGCTTGGCTGTCAATGAATTATTGAACTGGCCTGAATAGCTCAGCTTTATCTTCTCATACCAGCGCTCGGCGCCTACGGCTTTCTTGCGCTTGAAAGGCGCTATCTGGCTGAGCGAGACGGTGATGTTGGGGAACGAGACCGCCAGGGTTGAGTCCTGGGTGCGCTGACTCACGTTGGCCGTTGCTGAGAACGACCATTTCGACCCCTGAGGGCGGTAGGTCATGTTGACGGTCGAGCTCTTGGTGTTCTCGGTAAAGGCGTTGGAGTAGTAGGAGTTGAGGTCGTTTCGGGTGTAACCGCTGGTGGTGTAGTTCACACTGGCCGAGAAATTGAGGCTCGGATTTGCTTTCTGGTCCTGAGTGTGGCTCCAGAGCACCTGGAAGTTGGTTTGCTGCGAATAGTCGGGCATCCCCTTGTCGCCGTAAATCGATTTCAGGTAGGAGATGTTGAACGAGCCGCTGAATTTGTAACGTTTCACATAGGCGCTCCTTGCCTGTAGGCCCCACGAGCCTTTGGTGTAGATCTCGCCGGTGAGGGCCATGTCGACATAATCGCTGATGGCGAAATAATAGCCGCCGTCGCGCATGTAGAAGCCTCGCTTGTAGTCTTCGCCAAACGAAGGAAAGATTATGCCCGACGAATATTTGTCGCTGAACGGGAAGTAGCCGAAGGGCACAGCCAGAGGAAGGGGCACACCCTCGAGCACCATGTAGGCCGGGCCCGACACAACATCTTTGCCGGGCCTCACCTTGGCCTGTGTGAGCTGGAGCCAGAAGTGGGGATCCTGATGCTCGTCGCAGGTGGTGTAGCGTCCGTTCTGAACGTAGAAGGTTGTTTCGTCGATCTTCTTTGTCTGGCCGCCGGTGAGATAGCCTTCGCCCTGCTGGGTCACTACATCGGTGATGAAACCCTTTGAGGTGCGGAAGTTATAGCGCATTGTCTGCGATTCATAGCTTGTGCCGTTGTCGGTAAACACGGGCGAGCCTGTCACTTCGCCGGTTGTTGTGTCGACCGCCCCGACGGCATAGACGGTGCTGGTGCGGGTGTCCATCTGAATTTCGTTGGCCTTGAGCTCGATGTTGCCGTAGGTAACCTCGCTCGGGCCATACATGCGGGCTTCGTTGCGCCCGATGAGGATCATTGAATCGGCCGACTTGAAGTCAACGCGGTTGTCGAGATCTCCTTTCACCCTCACAATCCGCTTGCCGCTCTGTGCGGCGGTGGCCTCGGGATCTATGCGCACGCGGCTCAGGCGGGTTCGCGGGCGGAATGTGCGCGCCGGCGCGGTGGAGTCGGCAGTGAGAGTGTCGGCAAGGAGAGAGTCGGCCGCGGCTGCTTCGAGGGCTGCCGTGAGCAGCGAATCGACGGGAGGCGCGAGGGGAATGGTGTCAGTCGTGGCCACGAGAGAATCGGCTGCGGGAAATAATTCTGCGGCCGGAGGCGCGGTCACGACGGTGTCGCCGGCAGGTGCATCAGGCAGCACGGGATCGGTCGACACCAGCGACGACCCCATTGCCGAGAGCACCATCAGGCATGCCGTGACGACTATGTAGACCTGCGAGGTTCTCAATGTGACTGATCAGTTCGATTTATCTTGCAAAGATAAGCATTCCGCTCAGAGCACACGGTCAAATTAACATTTATTGTAAGGATCTATAATGTAGGGATCTAAAAAAACGAGGCGGAGAAGCATCACTGCTTCCCCGCTTCCGAAAAATATTGACAGGATAGAAATAGATGTCAAATACACTTTGCGTAGATACCTCTTGTTTGTCATCTCCAAGATAGAGACAGGGTTACTATCTTATTTTGCAGACGAATAGTTGTTTTATACTCTGTAACGCTTTTTTAACTTACACTAAAATGAAACTATTCTTTACTCTTCGGATGTTTAATAAGATTATCTGATTGCAAATATAATGGAATTTTTGTAAAAACAATAATAAATCCTAATATTTTTTCAAAAAATTGTGTTGATTACTCTGCGGGTGTTTCATTTTGGTGATATATCGCCATTTCGACAGAGGGCCTGAAGCGCAGCTTGGCGCTGCAATGGCGCGTATCGCCTCCGCCTGACACAATGTCGATGCTGAACTGCATGGGGTCGGCACAGTCGGAAGCGATCCTGACCTCTGCGTCTGTTCCATAAGCAGCCTCGCGAAGATATGCTATGTCAAGCCGCTCGATGGCGTGGCTATCGTGCCAATCCATGGTGAAGCAGTTGGCAATCAGTTCAACATAGCGGGCAGAGTTGACATGGCGGTTGAAGTCGATGTCAGAGTAGGTGAAGCGGTAATCCACCACGCGCTCCGGATTGCTCACGGGCTTCATGCGTGGCTGCCGGGCGATCGGGCAGCTGCGGCCTGAGACGGCGCACGGATCGAACTCTATCAGAGCCGGATGGCGTGATTCGATGTCAATGCATGCCCACATGCTGCGGGCATAACCCATTTCGTTGCCGTGCGAATCGATGATTGCGAAATTGCGTTCGCTCAGACTGCGGTTGACGGTTTCGATCCAGGTGGCGATGCTGAATGTTTCGTGCATGCGCAGCGGTCGCGACATCTCGATCGACATGCGCGAGAGCACCCACACTTTCCCTTTTTCAATCAGGTTTCTGAACCCGATGCCGAGAGTGTCGGCATGCGCCGTTGCTGCAAGGATTATGCGCTGCTCGAGCGCGGCCATGCTCAGTTCGCCCCGCGCTCCGGTTTCGGCGGGCGAAATGGTGTGGGGCGGCGTCCGGAATTCTGTTACTGAATCTGTCATGGTCAGTGAGGTTGATTGAATGAGAAAGGCGGACCGTTTCGCGATCCGCCTTTCCGAGTGATTTTGATCTGTTACAGAATTGGGTCTACATCATTCGGGAACGCGCATGAGCGAGAACTGGCCGAACGAGTCGAAGATACCGAGACCTGCCATATTCTGGTCGAATACATAGACAGTGAAGTCGGTTGAAGAGTTACCGAAGGTAATGGCGGTGAAGTTGGCGTTCCATGAACCGGGCACGGGGTTCACCTCAGTCGAGCCACTGCCGTTGGTCCAGGCGAAGCGGCCGTAGCCTGTGCCTGAAGCGTTGATGGCATCAGTGTCGTAGAGGAATTCGAGGTAGCCATACTTCTCCTCTTCATCGTAAACATAGTTGAATGTCATTGTGAGCATGCCGGCAACACCGCTTACGAGAACTGTACCACCGCCGTGTCCGTCGGGCTCACCGAGCTTCATTGTAACCTCGTAAACAACGTCGTCGGTGTATTCACCGGTGTCGAAGTTCAGCTTGGTACCGCTGTAGATGTAGTTGCCGGGGAGTTCGGCGTAGGTGGGCGATGTACCCTTGTCGATGATGGTTACTGTAGTGAAAGAGTTTGCACCGAGATCGCCGCCCTGAACGTCCACGATCTTGACGTTATATGTCATGTCGGGGTCACCGCCACGGTTGTCGATTGTACGGAATTCAACTTCGGCTGTGTTGGAGTCTTCAGCGATGTTGATGCGGTCGGTTGTGAGATAGTAGCGCTTGTTTTCGATGGCGGGATTCTCGCCGGTTTCAACGCACTCGATTGTAACGGTTACATAGCCGTTGCGTTCTCCGGTGACGGTGATGGGCACTGTGAAAAGGCCTACATTCTCCTTCACATCCATGCTGACTTCACCCATCTCCACGGTTACACCGGGGAGTGTGTTGTAAGTGAAATCCTTGTCATCGTTGTTGGAGCACGCAGAAGCCATGAGGGCTACGGCTGCGAGGGCAAGATATTTTACTGTTTTCATTTTTGTCTTGAATAATCTAAATGTGGGTGATTAGTAGCCGGGGTTCTGCTGAGAAGCGATCTGGGGATTCACCTGAAGCTCTGAAGAAGGGATGGGCCAAACGTAACGGTGGTCGTCGTCGGTGTAAACCACATCTACACCAGCTGCCACGATAACCTCAGGAGCGTTGGGATAGCTTGCCGAAGTGCCGACGTAGTTGATGTCAGTGCGGTTGAAACCTTCGCGCCAGCGACGGAGGTCGCTCATGCGGAAGCCTTCGCCGATGAGCTCGCGCAGACGCTCGATGCGGATTTCGGCGCGGAGTGCGTCACCGCTGAAGTCGTTTTCGGGACGAGAGTAGCGGCTGATGCGGTTCAGACGGATATCCTGCAGATAGTTGTTGGCCTCGACGGGCTTGTTGAGCTCGCAGGCTGATTCGGCTGCAATGAGGTAAAGCTCGCTCAAACGGAAGGGCTTGGGCATGTTCATCAGGTTCTCGTTGCTCTGGATGAGGGCGGGGTTGCCGGGATACTTGACAAACACGGGGATCTCAACGAAGCGGCCGTCGGAGAGGAGGCGGCGGGTGCTGATGAATGTGGTGTAGCGGACGTCACGCTCACGGTAGAGGTTAACGTTAGAGTTGGAGCCGGGGAGAGCCACGTAGGGAACGGGCATATAGTCGGCCTGGAACTCTGATGTGCCGATCCATGCGCTACCGGTTGAGTTGATACCGAGCTCGGTGTTGGTTGAGATCGGGCGGAAGATGATCTCGTTGCTGGTGTCGTTGGTCCACATCTTCTCATAGTCAACGCGGTCAGAGAGGGTGTAGTTACCGTTGTTGATCACATCGACAGAGAGATTGTAGGCGGTCCTGTAGTCGCCCTTGAGGAGGGCCAGACGTGCCTGCATTGCCTTTACGGTCCATGAGCAGATGTAAGGAGCCATCGGGCACATCATCTGAGAGCTGAGCTCTTCTTTCTCCTCACGGGTGCCGCTTGTGGTGACATATTTCTCATATTCGAGCATGCCGTTGAGAGCGTCGGTGAGGTCGTTCTCGATGAAGGTGTAGGTTTCTTCGAGAGTGGCACGGCCCGGATAGCTCGATTTGTCGGCGGTGGGGTTATACTTGGTCACGATGGGCAGACCGAGGTTTGTGTCCTTGGTGGCTGCTGTGTAGGCCGGGCAGTAGTGGTCCATCAGCCAGTAGTAATAGTAGCCGCGGATAAACTTGCCTTCGGCGATGTAGCGGTCAACGTAAACCATTTCGTCTTCAGCGATACCGCCGTTCTTGATCAGGTCGTCGGTGTGCTCGAGGAAGAAGTTGACGTTGGCGATGGCGCCGTAGAGGCCTGCCCAGATTGATTCGATATCGCTGTCGTTTGACAGGATCACACCGTTGTTGAGTGAGCCCAGACGGTTACCGTTGGTTACAGTTCCAAGGAAGTTGTCCATCTGGATTTCGGTGTAGTACACATAGCCGCCGGTTGAGAGCGCACGGACATTGTTGTAGAAACCGTTGCGGAAAGCGACGATATCGTCAATGCTCTCGATTGCATCTTCGGCGATGATGGCGCCTACGGGTTCGAGGTCCATGCTGCACGATGTTGCCAGCATAGCACCGAGTCCGAGACATGTATATAGAAATTTTTTCATTGCTTGATTGAAATTCTGAGATTTAGAAATCTTTTAGATGAGTCAGACTGGTTTAGAAGGTGACATCAAAACCGATCTCATACTGGCGGGTGTTGGGGTAGAAGAACGCCACGATGTTTGACTCGGGTTCGGGGTCGTAACCGGTGTAGTTGGTGAATGTGAGGAGGTTGCGGCCTGTGAAGTGAACCGAGAGGCCCTGGAGGTAGATCTTGCTCAGCAGGGGAGCGGGGAAGTTATACTGCAGGGTGAGGTTCTTCAGGCGAACGAACGAAGCGTTCTCAATCCAGCGAGAGTCGAACTGCAGGGTCTGGCCAACGGCGGGGATGTCGGTGACATCGCCGGGCTGTGTCCAGATGTCGAGCATGTTGACGGTCTGGTTGAAGGCTGTTGCGAAGTTAGAGTTCTGGCAGAAGTAGAGGTCATTGTTGATCATGTACTTCTTGGCTGCCCAGGTGAAGTCAACCTTCAGGCTGAGGCCTTTCCAGCGCAGGTCAGTGCCGAAGCCGCCGCCGATGGGCGAGAACATCGATTTGCCGGTGAGAACGGCGTCGCGTTCGCGGTTGAACTGCTTGGTGAGGTTGCCGTCCTTGTCATACCACATCTGCTGACCGTCGCGGGGATCGACGCCTGCATAGCGAACTGAGTAGAGCTCGCCGACATCGTGGCCCACTTTGTACTGCATGCTTGCGTCAGCAAGAGTGAGTGCGTCCTGATCGTCGTAGAGGTGTGTGATCTCGTTGTGGTTGTAGTTGAGGTTGGCGCGGAGTGCCCAGTACCAGTCCTTGCTCTTGATAATGTCGGCGCGGATATCGAGGTCGATACCGGTGTTGGTCATGTCGCCGATGTTACCTGTTGTGCCGCCGAAGCCGGTGGTGTAAGAGTAGGGGATTGACATCAGCATGTCAACGGTCTTCTTGTGATAGAAGTCGATCTCGCCTGAGAACACGTTGATGAAGCCGAAGTTGAAGCCGAGGTCGAGCGAGCGGACAGTTTCCCAAGAGAGTTTGGGGTTTGCAGCGCTCGAGATACCGATTGCAGAGTTACCGTTGTAGGGAACGGCGAAGGGAGCAACGAGGCCGAAGTAAGCGTAGTTGCCGATCGAAGAGTTACCGGTTGTACCGTAGCTGACGTGGAACTTGAGATCGTCGAGCCAAGTTACGTTCTGGAGGAATTTTTCGTCCTTCATGTTCCACATACCGCCGACACTCCAGAAGTTTGCCCAGCGGTGACCGGGAGCGAACTTCGAGCTACCGTCGCGACGGAATGTACCTTCAACGAAGTATTTGCTCAGATAGTTGTAAGCGACATTGAGGAAGATCGAGTTGAACGACTGCTGAGCGATTGACTGAGAGAGGTCGGAAGTGGTGACGCTGGTTGCCGACGGAAGCAGCAGGGTGCGGTTGTCGGTGTAACCGTTACCGGTAACGCCGAAGCTTTCGCTCTTTGCGATGATCGATTCCTCACCGAGGAGGGCGGTGATGCCGTGTTCCTGGTTGGGACCGAAGTCGATTGAATATTCAGCTGTGTTGGTGTAGGTGAACGCATAGTAGCGCTGGAACGCCTGCTGGTTGAAACCGTCGGTATACTTCTGGTAGTCGTAGTAGTCGCCCATCGGGGTTGTGAAGGGCTTCTTGGCGTAGCCGAGGTTAGAGATGCGGTAGTCGTAGGCATCGACGTTCTGCTGAGCGCGGAGGGTGAGGCCCTTGACGGGGTTGATCTGCTCAGAGAGAGTCATGTTGGCGGTTACTTTGTTGCGCCAAACCGAGCGGCCCTCGGCGTTGAGCTCGGGGGTGGGGATGCCGGTGAAGTGGAGATAGCGTGCGCGATCGCCGAACACGGGACGGCCTTCGCTGTTGAAGGTGTAATAGTAAGGCGAGTCCATAGGCATGGCCTTGCGGGCGAACACCATCGGGTTGGTTACATAGATACCGCCGCCTGAGTAGGCTGCGTTTGACTCGTTGTTGGTTTCATACTTGGTGTAACCGAGGTTGCTCTGGAAACCGATGCGGAACCAGTTGTTGATGCGCGAATTGAGGTTGACGCGCAGAGCCTCGCGGCGCATTGATGACTGAGCCACGATACCTTCGTTCGAGTAGTGGTTGAGCGAAATGTAGTAGCTCAGGTTTTCACCGCCGCCCTGAACAACTGCGTCGAGCGAATATGTGGGCGAGCTGCTTGCGTAGGTTTCCTTGAGCCAGTCGGTGCTGATGCCGTATTTCTCCCATGCGTCGCGCATGTCCTGCGAAGCGGGCAGGCCAATCATGTCGCGGAACTTGAGATACTGCTCAGAGTTCATCATCTTCACACCGTCGCGGGCGAGCTGTGACCAGCCCATGCTTGCGCGAACGGTAACTTTGGCGCGTTCGCCGAATTTACCTTTCTTCGAGGTGATCACGATCACACCGTTGGCAGCACGCGAACCGTAGATGGCCACCGAAGCAGCATCCTTGAGCACGGTGATGCTCTCGATGTCAGAGGGGTTAAGGGTGGTGAACACAGTCTCGGTCACGGGGGCGCCGTCGAGAATGAACAGCGGGGTTGTGCCGGCGTTGATTGAGTTCACACCGCGAAGACGGATTGAGTTGTCGGTGCTCGAGGGGTCGCCCGAATCAGAGAAGATCGACAGACCTGACACCTGGCCCTGAAGAGCGTCGACGAAGGTCGCCGTGGGGACATTCTCGAGGGCATCCTCGCCCACAACCGAGACAGCACCTACGATCGAACCGAGCTTCTTGCCCGAACCGTAGCCTGTGACGACGACTTCCTGAAGCTTGTTGTCCATAACCATGACAATCTTCATTTCAGGAGCAACTTTTACCTTCTGGGTGGCATAACCGATGAACGACACCTGAAGGTCTTTCACACTCGGGGGAAGAGAAAGTGAGAAGGCACCGTCAATGTCGGTGGCCGCTCCGGTTCCGCCTCCCATGGGCATTACTGTCGCACCGATGAGTGGTTCACCGGTTTCGTCAACCACCACGCCGTGCACTGTGCGGTTCTGTGCGTAACCGCTGAGTGCCAGAGTAATGATGGCTGTGAGTAGTAGAAACAGCTTTTTCATACAAAAATTAAAAAGACATATAATGATTAGTGAAACTTGTCTGCTACAGAGGTTTTAAGTAAAATTAAGTGAATAGTGCCCTGAGATGGCCGTGGCGAACGCGGGCAATAAACAGCGCAAAGTTAGTCTTTTTTTTATAAAGCCAAAACAGAATTGCTGTAGTGACGCGCTTTTTTGCAATGAAACGTAATCGATCGATATGTTATAAAACATAAAACTAACTATTCGATGTTGTTTAGCATATTTTTTGAAATATCGCGGTCAGGATGCTTAAAATCTGTGAAATCAAGCCCCTTCCGGAGTACTGACCGATGCCTCGGGAGGGCGATTTCTTAAAAAATCATGCCCCGAGCGCGGCTTTGGTTAAAAAAACACATTTACGCTGTTGCCGATATAAGATTTTTAGTAATTTTGGCGTTTGAATCAAGCCCGGTCACCCTGCTGACAGGAGTGCCGGCTGACACATTGTTTAATCGATTATAAAAAATCACTCCAGAATAAGAATGAAAAAAGTCATTTTAACCGCAGCTGCGACCCTGCTGATGGCCTCCGGGCTCTGGGCCGCTCCCGTGAGTGCCGATCGTGCGAAAACCACGGCTGTGGCTTTCATCAAGGGCAAGACCGGACGTAACGTGACCGTCAAGGAGATCGTCGCGTCGACCGATGCCTATTATATCATCAACATGGCTCAGGGCGGCTGGGTGATCGTGTCGGCCGACGACACTTCCACTCCGGTGCTGGGCTATAACACCACCGGAGCGCTGTCGTGGCACTCGCTTCCCGTCAACATGCAGGATCTGCTCAGCTCCTACTCAGGCGAGATCAAGGCTATACGCCGCGCCGTCGCTCCCTCGAAGCAGCATGTGGGATGGAAAAACGTTGCCACCTCGTTCAGCTCGCGTGCCGGCGAAGGCGTGATCGAGCCGCTCATCAAGGTTACCTGGGACCAGAGTGCGCCTTTCAACACTTACTGCCCTGGAACCGGCAGCAACAAGGCTATTGTGGGCTGTGTGGCCGTGGCGATGAGCCAGGCCATGAGCGTGCAGAAGTATCCGCCGCAGCCTCAGGGCTCGAACAGCTACGCCTGTGCCGGATACGGACTGGTGACTGTTAACTACGATGCCGAAAAGGGCTATGACTGGGATCTGATTCTCAGCGGCAGCGACAACTATGATCAGGCAGCCCGCCTGCTCTTCCATGCCGGTGTGTCGGTCAACATGAACTATGGCCCCGAAGCTTCAGGCATCCCCTCAAACGAAGTGGGCCGCATTCCCGATGCGCTGTCAAAGAACTTCGGCTACAACAGCTCGAACCTGCGCTACTACTGGCGAACCGCCTACAGCGGCGACTGGAGCCGACTCGTGCTCAACGAGCTCAACGCAGGCCGCGCGGTTGTCTACAACGCTCAAGACACTCAGAACGGCTATGGCCACTCGTTCAATATCGACGGCTATGACGGCTCGAGCAAGTTCCACGTAAACTGGGGCTGGGGCGGCTATGGCAACGGCTACTTCACCCTCGACGGCCTCTCTGACGCATCGATGGGCATGAACTATAATGCAGGCCATGTGGTTGTGACCGGTATCGGCTCGCCCAACCAGGTTCTCAAGTCGATCGAGATCTCAGGCGAGGTTATCGACGAGAAACTTCCCGCCGGATCAGTGCTCGCCCAGATCACCGTCAACGGCGAGGCTCCCAAGTCAACCTTCAAGATCCAGGCTTACGGCGCTTTCGACAAGCTGACCAACAAATGGCAGGAGATTCCCTTCGAGCTTCAGGGCGACCTGCTCGTCACCAAAGCTCCGCTCACTGCCAGCGACCAGCCGATTGAGGTGATTATCAGAGTTGACGACAAAGAGAGCGGACAGTTCCTTACCTCAAGCTTCAACATCACCGTCTGCAAACTGCGCACCATCGCTCAGGCAACTTCGCTGAACTTCGACCGCAACACCGGCGACTTCCTGCTGAAGACCCGTAACGGTGTGGAATATGTGCTCACCGGCAGCAACGGCTCGGTAATCGATCGCGGCGTGCTCTCACCGGTTCCTCATCTGAGCTTCAACATCTCCAAGCTCACTGAAGGCAACAACACCCTGACCCTCTCGGCCGACGGTGCTTCGAAAACCATCACCATTAAAAAGTGACGATAATCTCCACTCACCATTCCCGAAAAAAGAAAGTTATGAAACTTACCAAGAAATACATTTGGGCGCTGATGGCGCTCTCAACCCTCACCCTTGCTTCCTGCAGCGATAAGGAGGAGCCCGGCCCCGGCGACAACACCGGCGACGGTGTGGAGATCGGTATCAGAACATCGGTCACCCTCAACACCAACGCATCGCTGATCGAGGATCTCACCGACGGCCACGAAATGAACGTGTGGATCGATGTGACCAACGCCATGGGTGCTACCGTGCAGACCGAGCAGCTCCACGCTGTTAACCGCGGCGGCCAGTGGCAGCTCGACAAGAGCGTGTATCTCACCAAGGGTCAGGCAGCCGACGTGTATGCAGTTTATCCCTATGTTGCCGGTACGGTTGACCGCAAGGCAGTGCCTGTCGATATCGCATCGCAGACCGATCTGCTCTACAGCGGCAGTGCAGCCAACGCATCGTTCAACTCCAACATAGTTACCCTCAAAATGAAGCATGCCCTGTCGATGCTTTCTGTCAATATTAAGAAAGAAGGCTATGGCGGCGAGGGCAAGGTGACACGAATGGCTGTCAACGGCGGCGACCTTATCGCCACCAAGGGTACCCTCAACGTTACCAACGGCAAGATCGCCGTTACCGAGACCGGAGCGCTCGCAGCAAATGTCAACGTCACCGCAGGTGCGTCGGGCATCAACGGCGCTCTCCCCTCGCTGTGGGTTGTGCCTTTCAACTCAAAGGATAAATCGCCTGTGAAGATCACCCTCACTATTGACGGCAAGGACTATAACGTTGACCTCCCCGAGGTGACGATGAGCACCGGCTGGCAGTATGTGTTCCACGCAGTGCTGACATCCAACGGCCTCGTCTTCGTGCCTAACGCAACCGAGGAGTATCCCCTTAACAAGGACGACGACCAGATCGGCGAACTCATTGGCCACGGTGTGATCGGATTTACCTTCGCAGGTTCTGAATTCGTGTTCCCCGTGTTCTCGGGCGACAATGTCTACGGTTCGATCACCGCTGCCGACGGCTCAACCGCCAGCTATTCGATCGGCGGAACAATGCGCCTCAACAGCAGCAACAGCCAGAATGTGACCGTCGAGACATGGAACTCCAACGGTTTCGAGCTTCACAGCCTTGACGGCATCGAAGCCATTGACCTGAGCAACTATTAAGTAACAGAATTGAACTGTCAATAACAGTCAGCCGGATTCCCGATTAAGCAGGTGGCCGGCTGACTTGTTTTTTTTAATGAAGCTTCTGCGGTTACTCCTTGCGGTTATGTTGCTGTGGCCCGCTCTGCCCGGCCACGGAGCGCGGCCTGACGAGACGGGCGACTCGATCAGCCTGTCGACCGTCACCGTGACCGGACGCAATGTGTTCAAGGAGATCATTCCGGCGCAGACCCTCGGTGGCGCCCGCCTCGAAGCCCTCCGCTCGCAGAGTGTGGCCGATGCGCTGCGCTATTTCTCCGGGGTGCAGGTGAAGGACTACGGAGGAGTGGGAGGCGTGAAGACGGTTGACATGCGTTCGATGGGCACCAACCACATGGGTGTTTTCTACGACGGCATCCAGCTCGGCAATGCCCAGAACGGACAGATTGACCTCGGCCGTTTTTCGCTCGACAATCTCGAGGCGATCGACATGTATAACGGGCAGAAGAGCGACATTTTCCAGAGTGCCAAGGATTTCGGCTCGGCCGGTACGCTCTATCTTCAGTCGCGCCGGCCGGAGTTTCTCGATGACCGCACATGGCGCGGCAATGTGACACTGCGCACAGGCTCATTCGGCCTTGTCAATCCGTCAGTGCGCTTCGACTATAAGGTGTCGGAACAGGTGAGCGCCACGGCAAGCGTGGAATACACCTACGCCACGGGGCGCTACAAGTTCCGTTACCGGAAGTTTTTCACCGATCACACCCTGGCGTGGGACACTACCGCCGTGCGCCGCAACGGAGGAATCCATGCCCTGCGGGCTGAAGCAGGGGTGTATGGCAACATACATCGTGGCTATTGGCAGGCAAAAGCATATTTCTACGATTCGTCGCGCGGCATTCCCGGGGCGATTGTCAACAATGTGTGGAAAAACTCGCAGCATCAGTGGGACCGCAATTTCTTCGTGCAGGGACGTTTCCGCAAAACCGTGTCGGAGTTCTATGCCGTGCAGGTCAATGCGAAATATGCGCGCGACTACATGCGCTATCTCAATCCCGACACCACCCTGATGTATATCAACAACGAGTTCTGGCAAAACGAAACATATCTGTCGGTCGCCAACCGTCTTAGCCCTCTGCGGTGGCTCGATTTCAACCTGTCGGCCGACTGGCAATGGAACAGTCTCGATGCAACACTGGCCAATTTCTCGCGTCCCGTGCGCCACACCCTTCTCGGGGCGGCCGCAGGAGCGTTGAATCTGGGGCCGTTCAGGGCGCAGGCAAGTCTGCTCCTGACCTATGTCAATGACCGGGCTGCGATCGTGTCGGGCACGCAGACGTTCGGCCACCGCACGTCAGACATGACCCGGCTCACACCCGCCGCGTTCCTGTCGTGGATGCCGTGCGAGGATTTCACCTTGCGGGCGTTCTATAAGCGCATTTTCCGGATGCCGACGTTTAACGACCTCTATTACACCGACGTAGGCAATGCCGACCTCAAGCCCGAATATGCCACGCAGTGGAACCTCGGCGCCGTTTTTCACCACACCTTTCCCTCAGTTTGGTTCACGTCGCTGAACCTGAACGCTGATGCTTACTACAATACCGTTTCCGACAAGATTATAGCCGTTCCGAAGGGCAACGGGCAATACCGATGGATGATGATGAACATCGGCAAGGTGAGGATCTACGGCCTCGACCTGTCGGCCGATATGCGTTTCACCATACTCAGCGACCTTTACCTGCTCGGGCGGTTGTCGTACACCTTCCAGCGGGCAATGGATGTGAGCGATCCCACCGACAACCGGCCCGGCGGGGCAGGAACGTGGAAGGGGCAGATAGCCTATATTCCGCGTCACAGCGGCTCTGTGGCCGGCACACTGCAATGGCGCCGGGCCGAATTGAACTACAGCTTTATCTATGTAGGCGAGCGTTACCACAATTCATCCAACATCCCGGAGAACTATGAGCCGGCATGGTATACTCACGATCTGTCGGCATCGTGGCGCTTCCCCCTGCGGACGTTTCACCCAAGCTGGCTCAAAATCGGGTTAGAGGTCAACAATCTGTTCAACCAGCAGTTTGAAGTGATCCGCAACTATCCCATGCCCGGACGAAACTACAAAGTTATCCTCACTTTCGATATATGACATTTCTGCGCTTTCCCCTCATTGTCCTGACCGTGATTCTGATGCTTTCAGGCTGCCGGAAGGAGGATCTGATTCCGCTTCCCGGAACCGAGCCCACCCTTCCCCCTGTGGCTGAGGATGTGGCCGGATTCTATCTGCTCAATCAGGGAAACATGGGCTCCAATAAGGCAACCCTTGATTTTCTCGACGCCACCACGGGCCAGTATCACCGCAACATCTATTCGGCTGCTAATCCTTCCGTGCCCAAGGAGCTCGGCGATGTAGGGAACGCTCTGGCCATTTACGGCGAGCGGCTTTATGCAGTGATCAACTGCTCCAATAAGGTAGAGGTGATGGATGGGCGCACTGCCCGCCGCATCGGCAAGATCGATATTCCCAACTGCCGCCATCTGGCCTTTGACGGCGGCAATCTCTACGTAACCTCCTATGCCGGGCCTGTGCAGATCTCGGCCGATTACCGGCAACGCGGCTATGTGGCAAGGATCGACACCGCAACCATGGCGGTGACCGACACTGTTGTTGTAGGCTTTCAGCCCGACGGCATAGCCATCACCGGCCGACGGGCCTATGTGGCCAATTCGGGCGGATACATGGTGCCTAACTATGAAAAGACCGTGAGTGTTATCGATCTTGAGGCGATGAAGGTTGTTGACAACATCGATATCGCCGTAAATCTCAACCATGTGATAGCCGATCACTCTGGATGTGTGTGGATCAGCTCCCGCGGCGATTACTACGGCAACAGGCCGCGCCTGTTCTGCTTCGATCCTTCGGCCGGTAAGGTTGTTGCCGAGCTCGATCTGCCTGTGGGGTCGTTGTGGCTCGACGGTGATCAGCTCTATGTAGTGGCTTCGGCATGGAGCTATCTCGACATGGCCGATGAAGATGTCTATGCCATTGTCGACACACGGTCGCGAAGCATAGTGACCCGCAATTTCATTACCGACGGCACTGACCGCTCCATCCGCCGACCATACGGAGTAGCGGTCAATCCGGTGACCAAGGAAATCTATGTTACCGATGCGATGAACTATGTCAATCCGGGGAATCTTCACTGTTACACGCCCGACGGCGAACTGAGGTGGACAGTGCGCACCGGAGACGTTCCGGCATGTTTCGCATTCCTGATGCGATAGCAAGTTTTTTGCAATTCAGGAAATTTGGGCTATCTTTGCCCGCAGGAAGCCGCGAGGGAACGGGGTGAGAGGCCCCGACAGTCCCGCTGCTGTAAGCCTCATCAAGCCGCAGGCATTATGTCACTGGTTGCCGCAAGGAACCGGGAAGGCGCCTGCAGGGCTGAGGCGAGTCAGAAAACCTGGCGGTTCTTCCAACATAGTTTTTTTACATACCCTTGATTTTGCTCGCGAGGACGAGCTTTGAAATTATGAAAGGAACCTGCCTGTCAGCGATGGCGCTGATGCTGGCTGCCGGAATGACGGCCGCTGTCAACCCCTACATCTCTAAAGTTTTTGAATACTGCCCTGCACCCGACCAGTTTATGGGCGAAGTGCCGATGCTCGAGCCCGGAATGAGTGCCGACGAGGTGCTCGATGAGGTGAGGCTGCAGCTTTGCGGCAACGAGGCCGACGGGGCGCGCCCCGGGCTGGTGTCGCTCGGTGCTTTCGGCGGTTATGTTGTGTTCGGGTTTGATCACGCGGTTGTAAACGTTGAGGGAGAGTATGACTTCAAGGTCTACGGAAACGCGTTCCGCAACAGCGCCGGCGCCGATGCTCCCTATGGCTCCGCCGAGCCGGGAATTGTGATGGTGGCAGTTGATGCCAACGGCAACGGGCTGCCCGACGATGACTGGTTTGAGCTCGCAGGGTCGGAATATTCAGCTGCAGCCACCTTCCATGATTTTGAAGTGACCTATTTCAAGCCTGCTGCTGACACCGATGATATACGCTGGACCTCCAACGACCCCGAAATGCCTGAAGGGGCTGTCAAGCGAAATCAGTTTCACAAACAGAGCTACTGGCCGCAATGGCTGACGGCTGACCGGCTCACCTTCCGCGGCAAGCGCCTGGCCCAGAATGCCCGCAAGTTGGATAATGCCGAGTGGGCACATTATTTTCTGCCGTGGGGCTATGCTGACAATCTTCCCAACGATGAAGATCCCGGTTTCAAGATTGACTGGGCGGTCGATGCCGGGGGCAATCCGGTGGAGCTTGACCGCATCCACTTCGTCAAGGTGTACACAGGAGTGCTTCAGGACTGCGGCGCGCTCGGCATGACGTCAACCGAGATCAGCGGAGCCGAGGATCTGCACCCGGAGGCTGTGCCCAACGCCATAGACCGTATCGAGGCCGTAGAAACCGAATGCGGCGGGGAACATTGGTTTGACCTGCGCGGTGTGAGGATAGGGCGTCCGTCGGCTCCCGGAATTTACATTCTGCGCCGGGGCCATGAGGCGGTAAAAGTGAGGCTGTAAGGGCACGGTGGGGCTGCGCGATGCAGCTCCACGAGCCGAAAACATGCTGTAAAACCACTGAATTATAAATGTTAATTTTTCTTTGAATAAGAAAAAATCACTATATTTGCGGAAAATTTTGGCTTTCCGCAGGCCCTTTCTATGGCCATACCGTAGCTAATACCATGATACCAAACGGTATAGCGGAAGTTATGATTTCGCCGGCCACACTGCCGGCTGATGCAATGGAAACAAGATAATATTTAGATCGAGAGATATATGCTTTCATTATCTATTCAAAATGTCACTCTTGCAGTGGTGGCGGCCCTCACCGGTGTCGGCCTTGTGGCGTTGGCTCTCTGGCTCGCCGGCCTGATCTCGCCGCGCTCATTCAATCCTCAGAAAGGAGAGCCCTATGAGTGCGGTGTTCCCACCCGCGGCAGCAGCATGGTGCAGTTCAAGGTAGGCTACTATCTGTTTGCCATCCTCTTCCTGATGTTTGATGTCGAAACTGTGTTCCTCTATCCCTGGGCTGTCAGAATGCGCGAGCTCGGAATGCAGGGACTGTTAAGTATCGGCGTGTTTTTTGCAATCATAGTGCTGGGCCTCGTCTATGCCTGGCGGAAAGGAGCGCTTGAATGGAAGTGACAACAAAGAGCATGCCCTATGTGGCATGGAAAGATAATGAGTATATCGAGAAGCTCGTCGAGGAGCTGCGTGCAAACGGTACAAACGTTATTGTGGGCTCGCTCGACAAGCTGATCAACTGGGGCCGCTCGAACTCACTGTGGCCTCTGACATTCGCAACAAGCTGCTGCGGCATTGAATTCGTGTCGCTCGGAGCAGCCCGTTACGATATGGCCCGTTTCGGCTGGGAAGTGGCGCGTTCGTCGCCCCGTCAGGCCGACTTCATGATGGTTGCCGGTACGATTGTTCACCGCATGGTGCCCGTGTTCCGCCGTCTGTACGACCAGCTGGCCGAACCGAAGTATGTGATTGCCTGCGGTAGCTGCGCCATCTCGGGCGGACCTTTCAAAAAGAGCTATCATGTGGCGATGGGTATCGAAGATATCGTGCCGGTCGACGTGTTTGTGCCCGGATGTCCCCCGCGCCCCGAGGCTATGATCTACGGCATCATGCAGCTCTCGCGCAAGATTAAGGTAGAGCGCTTTTTCGGTGGCGTGAACCGTCAGGAAAAGCAGCAGGAATTTCTCAAGAACCATCCCGTAGAGGGGGTTAACGATTGATTCTGACTCAAACTATCATTCCTTCACCGACAAAAGACACTCCAACAATTTAATTTCCCTCACTCTTGACCACTATGGCAGCAGATATTCAGGAAATTATCTCCAAGATAGCTCCCGAGGCCACTTTTGAAACCGGCCCCGACAACATTCTGACCATCACGGTTCCCGATGCCCGTTGGCATCAGGTGGCAATGACCCTCCGAAACGATTCGGCCCTTGACTTCGACTTCCTTGTGACAATCGTCGGCATGGACTGGAAAGATTCGCTCGGCTGCATCTATTACCTGACTTCGACAAAGCGCAATGTCACCATAGCCGTGAAAGTCGCCACCACTGACCGCGAGAACCCTATGCTCCACAGCGTGAGCGATCTGTGGGCCATCGCCGGCATTTTCGAGCGTGAGGTTTACGACTTCTTCGGAATCATCTTCCTCAATAATCCCGACATGCGCCGCCTCTTCCTGTCGATTGACTGGAAAGGCTTCCCGCTGCGTAAGGACTACGACAATTCGCCCAACCTCCCTGTTTCGACCGAGAGCGAGCGTCAGAGCGACTTCACCCAGTCGTGGATCGAGCTGCCCGACGGCAAGATTGAAAAGCGCGAACCCCGTATTTTTGCCGAGAATGATTTCGTTGTCAACATCGGCCCGCAGCACCCCGCAACTCACGGTGTGCTCCGTTTCCGCACTGCTGTCGACGGTGAGGAGATCAAGAAGATCGATGTCTAC
>CAZKXM010000005.1:0-5803 GCA_964556785.1 uncultured Bacteroides sp.
GAGGCACGCTCGATTTTCCGCTCAACGTCGGCAATGGTGACAGTGGCGGGAACGGTGTTGGGCATATCCATAAACGAGGTCACGCCTCCTGCGGCCGCGGCAGCCGATTCGGTTGCCATGTCGGCCTTATGGGTAAGGCCGGGATCGCGGAAGTGCACATGCTCGTCAATGGCTCCGGGCATCAGCATCATTCCCCGGGCATCGACAATCTTAGCAGCGGAGTCAAGAGCGGCCTGGGGAGGATTGCCCTCGCCCGCTCCGGCTATGAACCGGCCGGCCACAGCCACCCAGCCACCGAAGCTACGCCCCTCATTGACAATCCGGGCATTGATGATGAGAAGGTCAATGCTCGCTGCCATGATGATTATTGTTATTTACGCGGGGATACCTGTTCATTATGCTGTCGAGCCTGAGGCGCATCACTCCGAACACGGCTTCGCCGAAGATGCCGGAATTCATCTTGCTCTCGCCGAGCACACGGTTGACGAACACAATGGGCACTTCCTTGATGCGGAAGCCCATCTTGTAGGCCGTGAACTTCATCTCGATCTGGAAAGCATAGCCCTTGAAGCGGATCTTGTCAAGCGGAAGCGCCTGAAGCACCCTGCGGGTGTAACATACGAATCCGGCCGTGGTGTCACGCACGGGCATCCCGGTCACGAACCTGACGTAGGCCGAGGCGTAATAGCTCATCAGCACTCTGCCCATGGGCCAGTTGACCACATTGACGCCGGTCACGTAGCGCGATCCGATAGCCACATCGGCTCCTCCCTCCCGGCAAGCTTTGTAAAGCTCCTGAAGATCATTGGGATTGTGCGAGAAATCGGCATCCATCTCAAATACGTAGAGATACTGCTCCCGCTCCAGAGCCCATTTGAAGCCCATAATGTAGGCCGTGCCCAGTCCGAGCTTTCCTTCCCGCTCCAGCAGGTGGACCCTTCCGGGGTATTCGGCGATTTTCTCACGCACGATCGCAGCCGTGCGGTCAGGCGAGTTATCGTCGATAATGAGCACATCGAAGCCTTGAGGCAATTTCATCACTGCATCAATAATGGCCGCCGCATTTTCTTCCTCCTTGTAAGTGGGGATAATGACAAGGCCATCGGCTTTGCGCTCAGATATGGCAGGAGTGGTAGGGTTCATGCTCGCATCAAGCTTTTGCCCGCAAATTTACTAAATTTTTACACGGCAACGCCCAAAACATCCCTAAAATTTTCACCCTCCGCAAATAAGCTGCCTTTCAGGCGCTTTTCGGGCGGGCGGAAAACTAGAAAGCGCTGCGGACAGGGCCGCAGCGCTATGATTGGTCGGGACGCCGCGGGTGCGGCGGCCTGATGGGGGATTCCTATCAGTTGAGGAATGTCTTGAGGTCAGACAGGGGCATATCGAATGCCTGGGCAACGCCGGGGAAAGTAACCTGACCGTCAACAACGTTCACGCCCTGAGCGAGAGCCTGATTGTCGCGGCAAGCGTCCTTCCAGCCCTTGTTGGCAAGCTGGATGGCGTAGGGCATGGTGGCGTTGGTGAGAGCGAGGGTCGAGGTGCGTGCAACGGCGCCGGGGATGTTGGCAACGGCATAGTGCACGATACCGTCGAGCACGTAGGTGGGCTCGCTGTGGGTTGTGGGGTGCGAGGTTTCGAAGCAGCCGCCCTGGTCGATGGCAACGTCAACGAGGAGCGCTCCGGGCTGCATGAGCTTGAGCATCTCGCGGGTTACGAGGTGGGGAGCCTTAGCACCGGGGATCAGCACAGAACCGATCACAACGTCGGCGGTGGGAAGTTCCTGCTCGATATTGTGGGTTGAAGAGTAGAGGGTCTTCACATTGGGACGCATTGTGTCAGCAACGCGGCGGAGGGTGGGAAGCGAGATGTCAGTGATAGTCACGTCGGCACCCATGCCCGAAGCCATGAGAGCTGCATTGCGGCCTACAACACCTGCACCGAGAATGAGCACCTTGGCGGGCTTAACACCGGGAACACCACCCATCAGCAGGCCACGGCCACCCTGGGGCTTCTCCATGAAGCGGCATGCTTCCTGAACTGACATACGGCCTGCAACCTCGCTCATGGGCACGAGCAGGGGCAGAGTGTTGTCAGCGAGGCGCACGGTTTCATAAGCGATGCAGACTGCACCAGCCTTGAGCATAGCCTCGGTGAGGGGACGATCGCTTGCGAAGTGGAAGTAGGTAAAGAGCACCTGACCCTTGCGAACGAGCTTGTATTCGGGTTCGATGGGTTCTTTCACCTTTACGATCATTTCTGCGATGGCATAGACCTCCTCGATGGTGGGGAGCATCTTTGCGCCGGCAGCCTCATATTCGCTGTCAGCGAAACCGCTGCCGAGGCCGGCGGTTGTCTGAACGTAGACAGTGTGGCCGTTACGAACCAGTTCTTTAACTCCGGCCGGTGTCATTGACACGCGGTTTTCGTTGTTCTTAATCTCTTTGGGAACTCCGATAATCATGGTTATGATGATGTTTTAATAAGGTTATCGGGCGCAAATTTAGTTCAATTCGCCCCTACGTTGTCCAAAAAATCGTATGTTTTACAACACACTTCTTTACTTCCCTGGTTTATTTTGCGGGGAGGGGGGAGAGGGCGACCGTGACGTCAAAGAGGCTCATGCGCGGTGGGGTGCAGGAGAATTTCAGCGACGACGATGCCATGGCGGGATTAACCGTGCCCTCGAGGTTGGTGATGAGATAGTCGGGATAAGGCACGTTGGCAATCAGCGGAGTAACGCTTTCGGCAGCGAGGGTGATGGTTGACACTCCGGGGGTGAATGGCACATCGGGGAAGGTCATGTTCATCGGTGGCATCTGCTGGATAAACTGGGCGCCGGTGATGTCGATCCTGGCGGTGCGTTTCTGAGGATTGAAAGTAACGGCATAGCGTGAGGTGCTGGTTTCGTAGGCGCTTCCGCCGGCGGTGTTGACAGATTTCGTGATGCCGTAGAGATAGCAGGTTTTGGGATATGCGGTCACGTGATAACGGTTGTTGAGCACAAACGAGATGGAATAGACGGTGCGCACGTTGGCCTGACCTACGATCACGGTCGACGGTTCGAGCAGTGTGACCGTCGACATGCTGAACTGCGTGAAACTTACTCCTGCCGATGGACCGAGATTTTCGGGCTCTATATCGGTTGCCACCACGGCATAGCTGCCGTCCTGCTTCATCTCGAGGCTGAATTCGGGCAGGAGAATAGAGCCATATTGCATGGTATCGTCAATGCGCAGGTCAGTGATGTTGATCTTGACATTGACAGTGCCGTCGGAATAGTTCTTGAATTCAAATTTGTAGGCGGCATGATCATCGAGGGTGACAGTGCCGTCAGATGAGTCGTAGATGGTGTTGAAACAGTCGGAATAGGTGCGTGATTCGGTTGAGTTGAGCGAAACGCCTTCATTGTCGACGCATGAAGTGGCGGCTACGGTAAGCGCGGCAGCGGCGAGCATCGAGGTAAGTCTGGATTTTTTCATAACTGGTTATATGGTTTTATTGATTTGTTGCTATACATTGCGGTCAAGGAGAATGCGCAGGGTCACTCCGGCCCGGCAGGGCTTGCCACGCTGGAGGAAAGTGTTGGAGATTGACACGTAGCTGAACGTGTTGTAGCGCGTGGCGGTCAGGTTCTCGCCCCAGAGGTCGATGCTCCACGCTCCGCGCTCAATGCGCACCGAGGCGCCGAGCCGGGCATAGAAGGGCTGACGGCTGGCGTTGGCTTCGTCCCAATAGATGTCGCCGGTGCCGCGCAGGTTGATATTGGCCTCGATGCGGTCAATGATCGAGCCGCGGGGCAGGCTGCGGAACCATGTGGCGCCAAGGAAAAGGGTGTTGGCCGGAGCATAGGGCACGCGCTTGCCGGAATAGTCGGTCAGTCCGTTGTCAAACTCCACGAAGCGGGCATCGGTGAATCCCCATGCGCCGGAAAGGGCGAGGCAGCTCAGGGGCTGCCACCGGGCCGACAGCTCGGCGCCGATGCTCCGGGTGCGGCCGGCGTTGGTCATGATGCGGCCGGTGGTGACTCCGTCGGGAAACATTGTGAGCTGCTGGTCGCGGCAGTCGATCCAGAACAGGGCAACATCGCCGCTCAATGCGCATCCTGGAGCCGACAGGCGCGCGCCGATCTCGTAGTTCCAGCTCTTTTCCGGCCGATAGCTCACAATGTCGGCAATATCATATTTCGCAGTGATTCCCATCGACTCCATCACCTGCTGCTGGAGCACGTCGCTGAACATCTGATTGTTGTAACCACCGCTCTTATACCCCTCAGCCACGGAGAGATACACTTCCGAAGCAGTCCACGGGAGCCGACGGGTGACAGTGAGCTTCGGGAGCAACCGCGTGAACGTGTCCGACAGGCGCCCGGGGGCGTCAATGTCGATCCGCTCGTTCATCAGCGGCTCGGGGCGCGAAGGGTCGGTGAGATTCATCACCGTGTATGACCCGTGACACACGCTGCGATATTCCAGAGCGGTGTGCTCCACGTCGAGGCGAAGATCGGCCGCGATGCTCCACTGGCCTATGTCGAGCGTCGAACGGTGATACACCGCCACGCCCCCCGAAGGCATGGTGAAATAGCTTTCGAGAGGAAACTCACGGCTGTCCCACACGATCGGATACGTAGGGTTCATATCGTTGCGCTTGGCCTCGATCAGGGCGGCGATGCCATCGTTCTTAAAGGTTACGGGCGCGTCCATTGTGCCCCGCTTATAGAATCCGAACAGGCCGCCGAGCCAGCTGTAGGCCCCGCTGCGTCCTTTGGCAACGAAATCCTGCGTTATTCCCCATTCGCGGCGCTTCTGGGTCAGGGTGAAATAGCTTGCTGTCAGAAAATCCTGGTCGAGGGTCATGTCATCGTCGATCCATTGCAGCGAGGTGATTGACGACAATTCTATCCCTGCCACCGTCCATCGGGCCGTGAGGCCGTCGGTCACTCCCGTGCGGCGGTAATAGCAGGTGTCGTTATAGGCTATGCGCCCGCTTTCGATCCATGCGTAGGGATAGCCGTGCTGACGCGAATGGGTCACTGCGGCAGTGTTTTCGATCATCAGCGTGGCCGAGGGGCGCCACGATGTTTTCCATCGCAGGGAGGCACCCTCCTCGCGGTCGGCCCTCGCTCCCGAATAGTCATTTTTGAAAAAACCGTTCTGATAATGGAAATCGCCGGTAAATCCCATCCCGAGGCGCGGATGCAGGCGCAGATAATAGCTCGCGGCAGCGCGGGCGGTGCCCCCGGTGCCCCCTTCGGCGAGAAGCCGCCAGCCTTTGCGCTTAAGCGGCGAAAGAGTGGTGATGCTCACGGCGCCGGCCATGGTGTTGCGGCCGTAGAGGGTTGACTGCGGGCCGCGCATCACCTCGATCCGCTCGATGTCGACGAGGTCAAAATCATAATTGTCCTTATTGAGAAACGGCACATTGTCAACCGTCAGCCCCACCGAGGGCTGGTCGATGCGCGCACCGATGCCGCGCACATAGATCGACGAGGTCATTCTCGACCCATAGTCAGGGATATAGAAATTCGGAGCAACCTCGCTAACCCCTTTCATGGTGACAATCCCGAGCCGTTCCACCTCCGCCTCGCTGACAACCGTCAGGGCCACCGGGCGCACCCCGCCATGACTGCCGCCGTCCTTTATAGCGGTAACCGACACTTCATTTAGCGTCACGGGCGCAATCGTGTCAGCCGGCACCTCTGAGCCGGCGGCAAGCATAAGCATAGAAAGAAGCATATTCGTCACAATGCAAAATTACGCCTCCTCCCCTCACCCCGCAATCACTAACAATAGTGATATTCCGT
>CAZKXM010000005.1:5903-47708 GCA_964556785.1 uncultured Bacteroides sp.
GTGAAATCGGCATGAGAAGGGCGATAGACATGGCGCATAGCCTCATAATCGGCCGAACGCTGCCCGGTGTTGCGCACCATGAAGCCAATGGGTGTGCCCGTTGTAACGCCATCTATCATGCCCGAGAGCACCTCAAGACTGTCAGCCTCGCGGCGGCCGCTCACAACGGCGCTCTGCCCCGGACGACGCCTGTCAAGCTCAGCCTGCACCATGCCGAGGTCAACCCTCACTCCCGCAGGCATCCCGTCGATCACCCCGCCGATGGCCGGGCCGTGTGATTCGCCGAAAGTGGTCAGGCGAAACCGCGAGCCGAACGTGTTCATTCCCCGCCGTCCTCCCCGCCGGAAACAATCAGGTCGGCCATCGTGCCGCGGGCATAAGCGATAAACTCGCGCGGATCAATCTTCAGCTGCAAACCGCGCTGCCCGGCGCTCACATAGAAGAACGGTCCTTCAGTGGCCGTCAGATGGAAAAACGCTGGGAACGGCTTCTTCATCCCGATGGCCGTGCAGCCTCCGCGAATGTATCCCGTGAGCGGCAGCAGCTCCTTCATCGGAATCAGGTCAGCCTTCTTCACTCCGGCAGCGCGCGCCGCCTTTTTCAGATCCACCTCGGCATTGCCGGGAACCACACACACAAAGTGACACGCCGGGCGCTCCCCGCGGAGCACGAGAGTCTTGAACACCCGGTTGATATCCTCACCGAGCTGCCCGGCAATGTGTCCCGCCGAGAGGTCGCTCTCGTCAACCACGTAAGGCACAAGCTCATAAGCTATGCCCGCCCGGTCAAGCAATCGCGCCGCATTAGTTTTGGCAATCTTCTCCATAACAACGATGTGGCAAACCGATCAGAGGAGTGCGCGGGCATCGGCAGCGACGAGCGGGGCGCGGAGGCGGCACTGGTCGAGGAGGGTGCTGATGCTGTAACGGTCGAGGAAGCGTTTGGGGATTCCGTAGGATTTCACTTTCATATCCGAGGTACCGTAATAGCGGGCTATCTTTTCGCCGAAACCGCCATCAAGCACTCCGTCTTCGAGTGTGATCACCAGGCTGTGGTCGGCTTTGAGGCTTTCAAGCATCTCGGTGTCGACGCCTGAGAGGTAGCGGGGATTGATGACCGTGGCGTCAATGCCGTCTTTGGCAAGGAGTGCGGCGGCTTCACGGGCAAGGGGGAGGAATGTGCCGGCGCCGATGATGGCCACCTTCGAGCCGCGGTGTTCGATTTTGAAGCGGTTGAGTGCGGAATAATCGCTGTCGACGGGGCCTTCGGCATGACGCACAGGGCCGCCGGGAATGCGGATTGCCACGGGATGGTCGGTCTGCTTCATGGCCCAGCGCTGCATGGCAAGATATTCCTCGGCTGTGGTGGGGGCGAGGAATACCCATCCGGGAATGTTTGACATCAGTGCGATATCGAACCATCCCAAGTGTGTCACATCGTTCATGCCGATGAGCGATCCGCAGAATATGTTGACCACAACAGGGGTGCCGTTGATGGCTACATCCTGCGAGAACTGATCGTAGGCGCGCTGGAGAAACGAGCTTACCACTCCGAAACAGGGGCGTGCTCCCGCTTTCGCGATGCCCGAGGCCATTGCCACGGCTTCTTGCTCGGCGATGCCCACATCGATAAACTGGCGCCCTGCTTCCTTGCGCCGCTCGGGATAGAAGCCTATCACGCCGGGGGTGCCTGCCGTGAGCACGCACACTTTCGGGTCAGCTTTCATCTGCGCGAGCATTTCATTGGCGAAGATCTCGTCGTAGCTCTCCGAATCGTCGTCGGCAAGGAGATTGCCTGTGGCGAGGTCAAACGGCATTGACCAGTGGAAGCGTTCCTTATGCTGCTGTGCGGGGAGATAGCCGTGGCCTTTGTCGGTGTGGATATGCACCACAACAGGGCGGTCGGTGTCCTTGACGCTGCGGAAGGCGCTGACAAGCGCGGCAACATCATTGCCGTCGGCCACATAGACGTAGTCATACCCCAGTGCGCGGAAATAGTTGTCAGGGGCCTTGCCATCGGTTTCTCTCAGGCGGGCGAGACCGACGTAGATTCCACCGTGGTTCTCGGCAATGGACATCTCATTATCGTTGACCACAACGATGAAATTGCTTCCGAGCGTGGCGCCTTCGTCAAGGCCCTCGAAAGCCTCGCCGCCGCTTAGCGAGCCGTCGCCCACGAGGGCCACGACATTGTAACGCTCTCCCATCAGGTCGCGCCCCTTGGCTATTCCGCCCGCGAGGCTCACGGCGGTTGAGGTATGGCCGATGGTAAAGAGGTCATATTCCGACTCACCGGGGTTGGTGTAGCCGGTCACGTCGTCATACTTCTCCGGGTTGAGGAATGCCTCGACGCGGCCGGTGAGCATTTTGTGGATATAGGTCTGGTGTGACACATCAAACACTATTTTATCCTTCGGGGTGTCAAACACATAGTGGAGCGCCACGGTTGCCTCCACCAGGCCGAGGTTTGGCCCTACGTGGCCGCCGTGGGCGGCGATTTTCACAAGGAATGCGCTGCGGAGGCTATCGCACAGGCCGGAGAGTTCCGCAATCGAGAGCGAGCGGATGTCGGCCGGAGATTTTATCTGTTGTAATTCCATAGGTTTTCAGAATGTTTAAGTCAATGACTATAACGCGCAGTGCGTCAAAAAGGATCAGTCAGCCATCTGGCCGATCACGTGAAAGGTGGTGCAGGCGGTGAGCGCGGCGGTTTCGGTGCGCAGGCGGCTGTCGCCGAGCGACACCGCCACACATCCCGCAGCCTTGGCCTGATCAACCTCGGCGGGGCTGAAATCGCCCTCCGGGCCGATAAACACCGTCACGTTTTCCCCCGCGGGAATCGAGCGCGAGAGCAACTTGCGGTCAGCCTTGCGGTCGCAATGGGCAAAGAAAATCCTGTCGCCCCGCTTCACGGCATCGTCAAGCGCACGCCCGAAAGGGGTCAGCTCACTGATGACAGGCAGGGTTGCCTTGAGCGACTGCTTCATTGCCGACACGGCTATCTTTTCGAGCCGCTCGCGCTTGAGATCGCGCCGCTCGCTGCGCTGACAAAGCAGCGGCACAATGGCGTCGATGCCACTCTCGGTCAGCTTCTCAGTGAGCCACTCCATGCGGTCGAGATGCTTCGTAGGCGCCACGGCAACCGTGATATTGCCGCGCCAGCTCTTTTCCACCGGGATTTTTTCAACTATCTCCACCCGGGCGCGCTTGGGATGCGCCTCGGCAAGACGGCAAATGAAGCGGTGGCCCTTACCGTCGACAATCTCGAGCTC
The DNA here is from genome assembly GCA_964556785.1 of uncultured Bacteroides sp. Taxonomy (GTDB): domain Bacteria; phylum Bacteroidota; class Bacteroidia; order Bacteroidales; family Muribaculaceae; genus CAG-1031. The sequence goes on from CAZKXM010000005.1 coordinate 9,175, forward strand.
CTCTCCCTGCTCCATCCTGAGCACCTTCACGCAATGGCGCGAATCGTTCTCGGGAAGCACCGGCGACGTTTCTATATCTGGACAATAAAACTGAATCATGGCAGGCTCACGGGGGATTTATTCCATTGTCAGTCCGGCAGGATCATCCTGACGCGAAGGATCGACCTTTCCGGCGGCCGAGGCAGATGCCGGGGTATTGTCGCGGAAAAGAATCATGAACATCACGGCCACAACTGCCGCATAGCTGGCGAAGATGAGCCATGCCGAGGTCCAGTCACCCACGAGCACACCGTTTTCCCAGCGGCAATAGTGGTCTATGACCTTTCCGGCGGCGAGAGTGCCGATGGTGGCGCCGAGGCCGTTGGTCATGAGCATGAACAGGCCCTGCGCGGCAGCCTTGCCTGACTCATCGCAATTCTGGTCGACGAACAATCCGCCCGACACATTGAAGAAGTCAAAGGCCACACCGTAGACAATACATGACAGGATGAAGAGCGTCACCCCCGGGAAATCGGGACCGCCGATACCGAAGAAGCCGAAGCGGAGCACCCACGCTGTCATTGCCATGAGCATCACGATCTTGATGCCATAGCGGCGCAGGAAGAATGGAATGAGCAGGATGCAGAATGCCTCGCTGATCTGCGAGAGCGATATGAGCATCGTGGCATTATTGGCAGTGAAGCTCTCGGCGATCTCGGCGATGGGGCTGCTCTTGAAACTCGTCAGGAACGGTCCGGCATAGCCGTTGGTCACCTGAAGCGACATGCCAAGAAACATCGAGAAGATGAAGAACATCGCCATGCGCTTCTGCTTGAACAGGCGGAAAGCGCTGAGCCCCATAGCCTCAGCAAGCGACTTGCGGGCGCCGCCGCGGGTCAGCGGACATGCCGGGAGGGTGAATGTGTAGAGAAACAGCACGATACTGAGCAATCCCGACACGAAGAACTGCATATAAGTGTACTGAAACTTCCAGGGATTATCGCCGAGGGTGAATCCGAGCGAGCCGCCATCGTCAAGGGTGAGGCAATTGACCATCCACATCGTCACGATGAAACCGACAGTGCCGAGCACCCTTATCGGGGGGAAATCGCGCACGGTGTCCATGCCCGCGCGCCGCAGAATGCTGAAAGCGGCGGTGTTGGAAAGGGCGAGTGTCGGCATATAGAACGCCACGCTCAGGGTGTAGACGGTCATGAACACCGCCTTGTCAGGCATCTCGCTGTTCATTCCCAGCCAGCACAGACAAAGCATTCCCGCACCGGCCACGAGGTGACACAGGCCCAGGAGCTTCTGCGGCTGCACGAAGCGGTCGGCCACCATGCCGATGAGCGTAGGCATGAAGATCGACACTATTCCCTGAATGGCATAAAACCAGGCTATCTCCTCGCCCATTCCGGCGCGGCCGAGATAGTTGCTCATACATGTGAGATAAGCTCCCCAGACGGCAAATTCAAGGAAGTTCATCACCGAAAGACGCGTTTTTACAGAATTCATGGCTGCAATTTTGGTTGGCTAAAATCAATGTTGATCAGCGGGCTGCGAAGGAGTGTGCCCCGCCTCGCCCCTCTTTTTCTTGATAAGCTCGCTCACGCGGGCCGCTTCTTCATATTCCTCACGCTCGATAAGCGATGCGAGGGTCTTTTCAAGTTCCTCCACGGCATAGCTTTCAAGCGGCGGCATCCTCATATGGTCAGCCCCGGCCGCAGTATCGGTACCGGCAGCACCGCCCGCTTCCTCCTGCTCCATGACGAAGCCTGTTTCCTCAAGGATGGCGCGGGTGGTTGTGATCGGAGCGCCCGTGCGCATCGCAAGGGCTATGGCATCGCTCGTGCGGGCATCGAGGGTCACCTCGCGCTCTGCATCGGCAAAAGTCATCTCGCTGTAAAAGATTCCGTCCTCAAACTTGCGGATGCACACCTCCTTGAGCCCCACGCCGAAGGCGCGGCAGAAGTTGCACATCAGATCGTGGGTCATAGGGCGCGGAGGAATCACCCCCTCCATCTTCATGGCTATCGACTGCGCCTCGGACGCACCGATAACCACCGGGATATGCACCGGCCCCCCGATCTGCGACAGGATCAGCGCATAGGCGCCGCTCTGCGTCTGGCTGTAGGAGATGCCGAGCACTTTCAGTGGAATCCGTTCTGTTTCTTTCATATTGTCAGAGAGTTGAGAGTGTCACCGGGGCACCGCTTATCACCCCGCTTCCGAGGCACACGCGGCTGTCACGGTCATATATCACGCCGAACTGTCCCGGGGCAATGCCCTGGATCCTTCGGCTGCTTTCAATCACATATTCGCCATCGGCGTCAAGACGCGTCAGGCGGGCGAGGATAAACTCAGGCATGTGGCGGTTCTTGAACGTGATCTCCACATCCCGGCATCCCGCGGGCCAGGGATCGCGGGTGATCCAGTGCATCTCGCTCAGATGGATCGTGCGGCCATACTGCTTGTCAGTGTCATATCCGTTTGACACATAGATCACATTGTCAGCCACGTTTTTCCTCACCACATACCACGGTCCTCCGCTCAGGCCAAGGCCCTTGCGCTGACCGATGGTGTGGAACCAGTAGCCGCGGTGCTCGCCGAGCTTGCGGCCGGTTTCGAGTTCCACTATCGCGCCGGGGCGCTCGCCGAGCTGACGGCGCAGGAAATCGTTATAATTTATCTTGCCCAGGAAGCAGATGCCCTGACTGTCGCGGCGATATGCGTTGGGCAGCTTTGAGCTTACGGCAATCTCGCGCACCTGAGCCTTCGGCAGCTCGCCCAGAGGAAAGACCAGATGCTCAAGCTGGTCATAGGTGATGCGGGCCAGGAAATCGGTCTGATCCTTCACGGGGTCGACCGCCGTGCCCAGATAGGCAAGGCCGTCAGGGCCGGTGATGTTTGTGGCGTAATGGCCCGTTGCGGTCTTGTCAAACTCGTGGCCCCACCGCTGCTCGAAAAATCCGAACTTGATCATGCGGTTACACATCAGGTCAGGGTTGGGCGTGAGGCCCTTGCGCACGGTTTCGAGCGCATATTCCATCACGTTTTCCCAGTATTCATTGTGAAGCGACACCACGTCGAGCGGCAGCCCGTAGCGCCGGGCAATGAGGCTGCACATCTCTATATCCTCCTCGGCCGAGCAATCGCCGCCATCGCCCTCCATCCCTATGCGGATGTAAAACAGATGGAGGTCATGCCCCTGCTCCACAAGGCGATGCACAGCAACAGCGCTGTCAACGCCTCCCGATATAAGCGCGGCAACCCTCATACCTCGTCAAGCTCCTCCTCTTCGGTTTTTCCCCGCTCCTGAATGATGCGCAGGGCTATGAAATAGTCAATCGAGATCTTGCCGGGCCCCATGATGCCGATACACAGGTAGATGCCTATGAACATCACCGGCAGGAAACCGGGGTCGACACTGTCAAGCCCATACACCGCCAGATCGCCCAGCATGTCATGGATAATATAGTATTCCGCAAGGATCATCGACACGAGCGGAGGCACTGTCATGGGGCGGGTCATGAATCCCACCATTATGAACAGAGAGCACACCAGCTCGATCACAATCATCAGGATCAGGCAGGTTTCCGGGCCAAGGCCGAGCACGGAGGGAAACGTGTGTTGCAGCTCATGGAAATTCACGAGCTGCCTTATGCCGAACTGCATGAACATCACGCCGACAAAGAGGCGCATGAAAAGGCGTCCGAGATTGCTGTAGGAATAGCCGGTGAAGCGCAGAAACATATCGGCTAACAGGGTGAGGAATCTTGACATAGGCTTAATTCGTGGAATCAGATACGGCTTAGGATTTCAAGGAGGGAATCGATCGAAAGGGCCTTGGCGCGGAGCACCCCCTGCTCATCGATCAGATAGAACGACGGCACTCCGGCCCGCAGGTCGATCTGCATATCGAGGTCGGGATCCGCGCCCGCGAGCCATTGCTCCGGCAGCGAGTCGGCATGGGCCCGCCAATTCTCGTCAGGCTCGCCCGGCGTGAGGGCCACAATGGCCAGTTCTCCGCTCTCAACGAGCTCCTTTGCCCTGGCATTGGCCATCAGGCGTATCCGGGCCATATTGCAGTCGGAGCAGTCAGGATCGTTGAAATAGATGATCACGGCCTGACCCTGGCGGGGAAAGAAGCGCACTGAGCGTCCGTCGCGACCCGTGAACCGCAACTCTCCCATGGGCTGGCCAACGAGCGATCCGCGCAGCTGCGCGAGCTGAGCCTCATAGCGCGCCTTGTAGGCCTTGTCGACCTTGCGGTTGGCCACGACGGGGGTGAGGAATCTCACATAGAGTTCATCGGAGGGCAGGAAAGCCGAGTCGGCATACAGATTTCTCTCGGCAAGCTCGGCTACATAAAGCAGATCCTTGGGCTGCTTGTCAAGGCGGTGAACGAAACGGTCAACCGAGGCATAGACCGTGTCGGCCGACGCAATTCCCATCGGCGCCAGATAATCGTGAAAAGCCCGGGCTATCTTCTCCTTCGATGAAAAGGCCCGCTTCATGTCAACCCTGTCCCAGAAATGGCTTATGAAATAATCGGCACGCGCATTGAAATCCGTAATCGAATCAGGCACCGACGGATAGGCGAACGGTGTTGACGCCGCCGTCTGCGCCGAGGCCCCGAGCGCCATCATCAGCGCCACTGCCGCAACAAAAATCTTCTCTCTCATAATCCGCAAATTTACGCCATGTTTTTGACTTTCCCAAATCAAATCAGATTTCAGGGTTATAATTGCGCGAGGGTTTTGGTGGGGCGCGGGAATTTCTTTATTTTTGCGGGAAGATAGATTGAAAACATGATTGCGATTGCTGACAGCGGAAGCTCGAAGATCGACTGGGCTGTGATTGACGGCCCGAGGATCATTTCACGCTTCATCACCACCGGGGTCAACCCCGCCGTGATGCCGCCTGACGTGCTCCGCGAGGTGCTCGGCGAGGCCGGCCCTCATTTCGAAGCCGCCGGCCCGGTGAGGAAGCTATGGTTTTACGGCGCCGGATGCCTGCCCGAGCTCGAGGAGCCTACTGCCGCACTGCTGCGCACGGTGCTGCCGGGGGTTATGGAGGCGCACGTTGCGTCAGACCTTCTCGGGGCGGCGCGCGGATTGCTCGGCCACGAACCGGGAATAGCCTGCATCCTCGGCACCGGCTCAAACTCCTGTCTTTACAACGGCTCAGTGATCGCCGACAATGTATCGCCACTTGGATTCATCCTCGGTGACGAGGCGAGCGGAGCCTCACTGGGCAAGCGGTTTGTTGCCGACGTGTTCAAGCGGCGTCTGCCTCAGGCCGTGAGCAGCGAATTTCTGGAGCGTTACGGTCTTGACCGCGCCGAGGTGATCCGCAGGGTCTACCGCCACACGGCGCCCAACCGTTTCCTTGCCTCGTTCGCACCGTTCATCAAGGAGCATATAGCCGTTGACGAAGTGAGGCAGCCCGTCATCGAGGCAATGCGCAGCTTCATCAGTCGCAACGTAAGCAATTACGCCGGATTCGGCCATCTTCCCCTGCGCTTCTGCGGAAGCATCGCCGTGAACTTCGCCGACTGCCTCCGCGAGGCAGCCCGGGCCGAGGGATGCACAATCGACAGAATCGAAAAATCGCCCATGGAGGGCCTGATAAACTACCATACCTCTCATCAACCTTGACATGACTGCTGAAAAAACCGAACTCATCCTCATCAATATCTCGGGCCATGACCATCCGGGCCTGACGAGCGCGCTGACCGCCGTACTCGCCCGCTTCGACGCGGCGATTCTCGACATCGGCCAGGCCGATATCCACCACACCCTCTCGCTCGGCATCCTCTTCAAGACCCACAGCGGAGTGTCAGGCGAAATCATGAAGGAACTGCTCTTCAAGGCTTCTGAACTGAATGTGCAGATCCGCTTCACGCCGGTGAGTATCGAGGACTATGCCAACTGGGTGGGCCTGCAGGGCAAGAACCGATGGATCATCACTATTCTCGGACGCCGGCTCACGGCAAGGCAGATTGCGCTTGTGACGGAGGAGATCTATCGCCAGGGACTCAACATCGATTCGATCCAGCGCCTCACGGGGCGTCCGCCGGTCGATGCCGACGAAGAGCCTGAATCGAAAGCCTGCGTGGAGATGTCGGTGCGCGGCACCCCGAGCGACTATCCGGGAATGCAGGCGCGCTTCATGACCCTCGCATCGGCCGAGGATTTCGATATATCGGTGCAGCAGGACACGATGTACCGCCGCTGCCGCCGCCTGGTGTGCTTCGATATGGACTCCACGCTCATCAGGACCGAGGTGATCGACGAGCTCGCCATGCGCGCAGGTGTGGGCGACAAGGTGAAGGAGATCACCGAGAGGGCCATGCGCGGCGAAATAGATTTCTCCGAGAGCTTCCGCGAAAGGGTGGCCCTGCTCAAAGGCCTTGACGAGAGTGTGATGCGCGATATAGCCGAGCATCTTCCCGTGACCGAGGGGGTTGACCGCATGATGAAGGTGCTGAAGCGCACCGGCTTCAAGACCGCCATCCTGTCAGGCGGATTCACATATTTCGGCAACTATCTGAAGCAGAAATACGGCTTCGACTATGTGTATGCCAACGAGCTTGAGATCGATGAGTACGGAAAGCTCACCGGGCGCCACAAGGGAGAAATCGTTGACGGCAAGCGCAAGGCCGAACTGCTGAGATTTCTCGCTCAGGCGGAGAATATAGACATCGAGCAGACAATCGCCGTGGGCGATGGAGCCAACGATCTTCCAATGCTCTCCACTGCAGGCCTCGGCATTGCCTTTCACGCCAAGCCCAAGGTGAAGCTCAACGCCGATCAATCGCTGTCGACCATCGGTCTTGACGGCCTGCTCTATTTCCTCGGGTTCAAGGATTCCTTTATCAACTGATCCGTAGGGCCGTCGGCCACAATCCGCCCCCGGTCAAGCAGAATGGCTCGGGTACACACTTCGCGCGCAAGGTCAAGATCATGCGTGGCGATCAGGCATGTATGGATGAATCCGCCGAGCATATCGATCAGGTCACGGCGTGCGCGCCAGTCAAGATCGCCCGAGGGTTCGTCCATAACCAGCACCGACGGCTCCATAGCCAGCACCGTGGCAATGGCCACAGCCCGCTTCTGCCCGCCTGACAGACGGAACGGCGCCATGTGCCGCAGGTCGGTAGCGCCAACGGTGGCAAGCGCCTCCTCTACGCGGCGCTCCACCTCGGCGCGAGGCAGCTTCATGTTCATCGGACCGAAGGCCACATCCTCCTCCACCGTGGGCATGAACAACTGATCGTCGGGATTCTGAAACACCATTCCCACACTGCGGCGCACAATAGGCAGAGTTGAGCGGGTGACGGGCACATCGCCTATATTCACCTCACCCGCCGAGGGAAGCAGCAAGCCGTTGGTGTGGAGCAGCATTGTCGACTTGCCGGCACCGTTAAGGCCGAGCACAGCCACCTTCTCGCCCTGAACGGCATTGAAAGATACTCCCCGCAATGCCTCGAAGCCATCGGGATAGGAGTAAGTGACGTCGGAAAATCTTATGAAATCGTGGCTCATGGCATAATGAATCTTATCAGTGAGGGAAAATCAATGAAACGCAGCGCGGCTATGACGGCGCCCCACCCTGCCAGCCACAGAGTGTCGCAGCCGCTCCACCGCCCGCTCCCGCCGGTGTGAAACCGGGGCATATATCCAGTGAATCCGCGCGCGAGCATGGCGCGGTGAATCCGCTCCGACCGGGCCACGGTGCGCAGAAACAGCTGCCCCGCAAACGTGCCCCACTCCCCTATCGACAGATGGCGGCGCGAATAGCCGCGGGCGCGGCGGGCGCGGAGCATTGTCTGCGCCTCGGTGAGCAGCACGGTGAGATAGCGGTGGACCATAAGCAACTGGGTTGTCAGCACTGAGGGCACATGCAGACGCCGCATGGCATCGCACATGCCCGCGAATCCTTCTGTTTCAACAAGAATCATCAGCGCCTGAAACGCCAGCACCCCGCGCAACACAATCCCGGCCAGAGTGACCCATCCGCGGGCCATGACAATGCCGCCGAGCATCATCGGCTCGCGGTCAAACACGGGATTGAACGCCGCAAACAGCGCCAGCAGCGGCACGATATAGAGCGAGCGGAGCATCAGCCGCCCTGCCGGAAGCCCCGCGAGGGCCGATGCCACGATCGGATAGACCGCAAACCATAGGATGCGCACAGGCGCCGTGAGCGGTAGCGAGAGCATGGCCACGAGATATATCACCGTCACGGCAAGCGATGCGCGCCCGTCGGGTTTCAGCAGCGCCGGCGTGCCGCACCGGGGAGAGCCGAGGCGGTTGAGGGTGATTATGGCATTCTCGAGTGCGGTCATCGGACAATCATTTCCCTGACGAAGCAGCGCCCCGGCGCCGGCGCATAATCAGCGACGTCACGCCCCACACCGCAATGAGCACCATCGCCGAACCGATAAGGCCTGCAAACGTGTTGTCATAATCCGGCATCACCGATGTGGTTTCCTGCACCCGCACGGCTTCACGGACCAGCCGGCTGTCAGACGCCGTAATCCCGTCAGGACCGGAAACCTTGCCGATCGACCATTCGAGCCCGTCAGGATCCGGCGAGGCGAAAAATGCAAGTCCTCCGCCGCATATCACCGCAAGAGCGGCGAAAACGGCCACCATGCGTCGGGCGGCGCCACCGTCAGCGGAGCCGCCGCTCCGCCCTGCCGCCGCGTCGAGAAGGTCGGGACGTGAACGCCTGACAAACAGCAGCACCGCAGCCGTGGCAAGTCCTTCGCAGATACCGATTATCAGATGGACAGGGAGCATGAACGCCATGAAATGGCGCCACGGAAGCGCCATGATGCCTGACAGCTCCGTTTCGGCCACAACCATCAGCGCTCCCGCCTCAAGCCCTGCCACGCATGCAAGCACAGAGGCCCACACGATCCGCGCCTTCGCAGCTCCGCAGCGCATCAGGGGCCGGAACACCAGCGGATAGGCCACAAGGGCCGTCATGGCGCCCATGTTGAGGATGTTGCACCCCAGCGCCATCAGGCCGCCGTCGGCAAACACAAGACACTGGATGATGATCACCGATGTCAGGGTGAGAAATCCCGCCCAGGGCCCGAGCATGGCCGCAAGCAGCACTCCGCCCACAATGTGTCCGCTCGAACCCGTGCCGGGAATCGAGAAATTAATCATCTGCGCGGCAAAGACAAACGCACCCATCACCCCCATCAGAGGGACAATGTCGGTGCGTGAATTGAGGCGCATGCGGCGCGCAGCAGTGACAATCAGCGCCGAGGCGCCAATTCCTGCCGCCACCGCCACCGGGGGCGACACCAGAGCATCGGCCATGTGCATAAGCGAATATTCTTAAGGCTCTGCGCAGAAGAGAGGGTGTGACGGAGGAGGAGGTAATGGCGTCAGAGCGAGGGTTGGCGGGTGAGGGTGTAAGAGGTTTTGTCGATCTTAAACTTGAGGGTGGTAGCGTCCTTGATCGAGAGGCTTCTGAGAGTTTCTGAGGAGGGATAGCGCTGGCGCACTGCGGCACCGAACTGCGAAGTGATGCTTTGCGCCAGGCCCGGCTTCAGGGTTGCCACATTGGCCGGGGCGGAGCCGCCGGTGAGGGCATCGGCATTGATCACCACCGCATCGGGATCGACATTCACGTTGAGCGAGTTTTCATCAAGCGTGAGCTCCACGCGGTCGGCGCTCAGAGCGCGGTATGTGCCAGAAATTGTGGCCGAACCGCTCGCCGTCACGCTGACAGGCTGGGTGATGCCTTCAGCGCCGCTCACGGCTCCCGTCACTGACATCAGCGAGGTGACCGTGACGTTGCCGCCGTCCTTGATGGAATCCACGGGCACGAAGGTAAATGTTTCGATAATCGTGCCTGTCGATGCGTCTGACTCAAACAGGCGCTCGGGCGTGCCGGCCCATGCGCCCTCGAGATCTTTGGAGAGAGATGATGCGTTGTCACACGATTGGAAGCCAAAGCCGGCTACGGCTGCGGCCATGAGGATCAGAAGCTTTTTCATATCTTTATCTGGCGAATCTTTTAGTTGAAACTTCAATAGTGGATTATCAGCATTTCAACAATTGCGTAATGACTAATGTTCAGAACGGTTTGCGGTATTTATCGGAGGCCGAATCGTCGAGGATGCTGAGATAGGAAGTGTAGCGCGACTGAGCTATCAGATTCTCCTCGAGATCGCGGCGCACGGCGCATCCGGGCTCGTGGGTGTGGGTGCAGTTGCCGTAACGGCAGCGGGCGCCGGCAGCGAAAATCTCGGGAAAATAGTGGGCCACCTCGCTCGTGTCGAAATCGATTGTGCCGAAACCTTTCACCCCCGGGGTGTCGATGATGAAGCCTCCCGCGGGGTCAGGCAGGGAAAACATTTCGCTGAAAGTGGTTGTGTGCATCCCGGTGTCATGAATGGCCGAAATTTCGGCCGTGCGCAGGTCGAGCCCCGGAATCAGCGCGTTGATGAGGGTTGATTTCCCCACACCCGAATTGCCTGAGAAGAGGGTAATGCGCCCGGCGAGGTCGCGCCGCAGATCGTCGATGCCGAGCCCCGTTGCCGCCGACACGGCCCGCACCTCATAGCCTATCGAGCGGTAGAGATACATCACGGCGTCGAGCAGCTCGCGGTCAGCCTCGTCGGTGAGCAGATCGGTTTTGTTAAAGACGAGCATGGCCGTAATGCCGTAAGCCTCGGCCGTGGCGAGAAAACGGTCAATGAAGGTTGTGGATGTGGCGGGATGGGCCAGCGTCACCACCAGCAGGGCCAGATCAATGTTTGCCGCGATGATGTGGGCCTCCTTCGAGAGGTTGCTCGCGCGGCGGATAATGTAGTTACGGCGCGGCGATATCGCAGTGATATAGGCCGTTTCGGCGCCGGTGCCGTCAACGGTCACATGGTCACCCACGGCCACGGGATTGGTGGTGCGGATTCCTTTGAGGCGGAATTTGCCCTTGATCTTGCAATTGACAGTGGCGCCGTCAGGCATCAGCACCTGATAGGCGCTGCCTGTGTTGCGGATCACTAAGCCTTCATTCGTTTCCATAATCAACGGCAAAGATAATCAAAAACGCGCGATCCTGAAAGAATCAGAAATCGCGCGCAGGGCTGGTTACGGGCCTTATTCGGGAGGAGGAGAAGAATGATCGTCACTCGATCACGCGGCGTGCGCCGATGAAGTGATTGTCATAATATCCGCCGTCGGGGAAATTCTGATAGGTGACGCCATATTTCACCGAGGCGTGGATAAACTTGCAGGTGCCGCGCTCGGCATCCACTTCGGCCACCATAGCCACATGGCCTACGTTGCCGCGGCCGCTGGAGCGGCTCGAGAAGAAGAGCAGGTCGCCGGGCTGAAGCTCTTTCACATTGACCTTGTTGCCCTGGAGATACTGCTGGCGCGAACTGCGGTTGAGGGAGATTCCGAACTCACGAAACACGTAGCTCGTGAAGCCGGAGCAATCAAATGCCGAGGGGCCGTCGGCGCCGAGGCGGTAACGGGTGCCGAGAAACTTTGCGGCGTAATCCACCATGCGGTTGGCAAGTCCGGCCGACTTGAAAGGAATGCCTGCGCGCTCCGCTGCAAACGATGCGAAGGGCGAGTTGAGACGAGCGTTCTCATAGGCCTCTTCGACAAACCGATTGGAGAGGGCGGGGTTGGTGAGAGCGCTTCGGTGAGCCGCGGGCACCGCTTCAGGTGTCGGCTCGGCCTTTGCCGTGGTAACAAATGAGAGAATTGCCGCAATGCCTGCAAGCAGGACTTTGATATATTTTTTCATCAGTGATTCTGAATGGTCTAAGGTTAAAAAATTGATGGGGCCGTCAGGCTCCGTTGGATTTCCAACGCTGCAAAATTACTCATTTTCTCCCTGACTTAAAAATGCCAAAATATTGAGAATGGCCCAATTACGCCAAATTCAACAGATCTCCACAAATCTGAATAAAATTTAGCACATGGGAGCGTCTGTTAACAAACAGGCCTCATTTCCGAATTAAAATTACAATAATTAACATCCGTTCACATCCACCCACCCGCTCATTCCAGCCCATTTTCCGGGCTATCAAGCTGCAAAACAACCGTCTAAATAAAATTTAACAGATTTCACGCGATTTTACTGCACAAAAATCCCTCGCAACGTGCATTCTGCACGCGGCGAGGGGGTGATGTGCAATCTTATTTGTTAAATTTACGGAGCTTACAATTACAATATTTAACTCGCGTTAACTTAAAATTCCGATGGCTCAGAACGAGAACTGGGCCATGGCGCCTACCCTGTGGGCCCATTGCCCGGTGCCGTCGATGTTGCGGCGCATGCCGAGATCAATTTCGGCGCCCACCTGAATACGCGCAGTGAGATTCCAGAACCAGTTGGCGGCGATCACCTGCCCGTATTTATATTCCGATCCGGCGGTGCCATCCTCAGGCAGATAGCGCGACTGCGAATAGTTGGCCGACACGAACATCGAGGGGGTGAAATTGTACTGTACCCCTACGTTCCATCCCACTGCGGCGGGAGCATACATCTCTCCGGCGTGGCCGGGGCGCTCCACTAGGTCGTAATGGCCCGCCTGAAGGTCACCGCCGAGGCTTTCGTAGCCGCATCCGCCGTTCACACTGGCGTAAGTGGTCCAGCGATAGTGGGGGTGCCACACCGAACTGAGCTGAAGGCCCCACCCCACTTTATTATAATTCTTCGCAGCGAGCACATCGCGATATGACAGGGTGCGCACAATGCCCGCGAGCCTTACATGCTCCGCCGCCGAGCCATACTGGACAAACGCGGCGAAATCGGGAAGCCATTCGCTCACCTTCTTCGTATCGGCATTGTCGGAAATGGCCGTAGAGGGGGTTTCGACCGACACGGCGCCGGTCCATTTCGGCGTGAAATCGTGCATCCATCTGACGAGCACGTTTGTAGGCGTGACCTTATTGTTGGGCCCGGAGGCATCGACCGACGGGGGCACGGCCGCAGGGTCGCTGAATGTGGAGTTGGCATAGCCTATTGTCCAGTCGTTGATCGTGCCGTAAGCCTTTTTCAGATGAAAGTCGCGGCCACCGTAGCCGTTGAAATTCGCCTCGATATAGAGCTGATAGTTGCCGAACCGCTTGTCACGGCCTAACACCCGGAAAAACAGCGAAGTTCCCGAAGGAGTAGTTCCGAATTTGCGGCGATTGGCCGGATCGGGCGTCATGGGAATCAGATAGGGCGAGAAACCGTTGGCGGGAATAGCTCCGCCCCAGTCATACCACGCGCGCATCCTGACGCATCCGCCGATGCCCATGGCCAGTTTGGCATCCTTGCTCATGAAAAGGAAGTAAGGCGCCGCCGGATCCTGAAAATGGCGGAACTGGTCATAATAGAAAGCATCAATAAGCGAGCGGATGGAATCCTGATGGGCCTTATGGGATGAGGCACCGTCACTGATATACACTATCTTTTCGGAACTTTTCAGCGAATCGAGCTGCTGCTCGACGAGCGAGCGGGCCTGAACAGGCAGCCCCGCGAGGGCAGCCACACAAAGGACGGGGGAATAACGTAGTCGCATAACAACGTGGAATCGAAACAGTGAACGTGATGTTATTTTCCCATATAACGCCCGTGCGGCCCAAAGTGTTTATAATCCATCGCAATCCGCCGCGAAAATTGCCCGCCAGGGCAAATGAAAGAGCCGCCATCAGGCGGAATAAACCCGATGGCGGCTCGCGCAGATTGACTTACGTCACTATTAACTCAACCGATTCTATTATTTCACAAGCACTTTCAGCTCAGTTGCACCTTGCTTGAAAATGTAGAAGCCAGGAGCAAGGTGCTTTGCCTGCGTGGCAGTGGCGTTAGTCAGGATCTGACGTCCGGCCATGTCGTAAACCGTCACAGGTTCGTTGCTGCCGTCGGCAAACAGGTCGGCGATGCCCGCCGGTTCAACAACGGTAACCTCGCAAGTGGCTGTCACCTCCGGGTTATTGACAAGAGCTACGCTGATTGTTGCTTTGCCCTGCTTGACCGCGGTAACGGTTGCGCTCAGTGCATTGTCAGGCTTAACGGTGGCTACCGCCTCGTTGTCCGAAGCCCACACAAGAGCGGGTTCGTCGGCATAGTCAGGGAGATAAGTCACGGTGAGAACAACCGAAGGATTGTCAGTTACATGGAGCGAAGCCTCGGCTGCGTCGAGCGAAAGCTCGGTTACATTAGCGCCGACAACATAGATGGCGCAGGTGTAACTTACGGTTTCAGTGCCGACAACACCTGAAGCGGTGACGGTGGCTACACCCTTGGCAACGGCTGTCAGCGTTCCGTTTTCGTCGATTTCAACAACCGATTCATCCGAACTTGTCCAGACAATTTCGGGCAGACGTGCGGCAACGGGAGCTGCCACGGCCTTGAGTTCGTAAACGGAGTTGAGAGGCATTGTCACCACATTGTTGGCAACAATCACATCATCGCTGCCCTCACCGAGATCGAGCGTAAAGCCGACGGCTTTATTATAATATGTATTGTCAGCCTCGTCATAGTAGACCCTCAGGCCTTCAAACACGGGATAAGCGTCCCGGCCGATTGTCTGGAAGAAGGCGTCGCCAAGCTTGTAGGCGATTTCGCCTGAAGCCATCTGCTCGGCTGTGACAAGCTCGGAATGGTCGTCAAAATCGCAAGCAAAGGTAGTGAACGCATTCTCCACACCGTCGTTGCTCAAGCCTACACAAGCTCCGACTGAGATTGCGCCGGTAACTTCGCCTACGTTAAAGAGATTGGTAATACTCTGATTATCAGCATGACTACCGACTACGCCTCCTGAATTATTGCCGCCTTTGACCTGACCGGCATTAAAGCTATTGTGGAGCTCGGTCTGTAAACCCATGAGAGCGCCCACAACACCGCCTGTGGAATTCACACCGTCGATGTTGCCGAAGTTTGCACAGCGGTCGATCAATGAATAGTTGGAAGTTAATCCGGCCACACCACCTGCATTGTTGTCTGTGGCTTTTACATCGGCATAGTTCTGACAGTTGATGATGTTAGAGTAAAGATAAGCATAGCCTACAATACCGCCAACATACATCTTGCCTGACACATAGCCCGTTACCGAGAGATTGCGAATCACCGAAACGGCATTGTCATCGCCATACTTCATGTAGCCGAACAGGCCCTGATAGTTTGCGGTCGGATTGTTGACATAGAGGTTTTCAACGGTGAAGCCTTGGCCGTCAAACTCGCCGATGAACGATTTTGCTCTTGCCACGCCAATGGGGGTCCAGTCGTAGTTACCGAGGTTGATGTCGGCTGTCAGCTTGGCAGTGCGGGCTGCGGCAGCTTCGGTGTTGACCATATTGGCGAAGTAAGCCAGCTCGGCACCGTTGCCGATGAGGTAAGCACCCTCGGCATCGCGAGCGGGCTCGGTCATGGTCTTGCCGTCCCATGTGGTTTCCGATGCAACCATCTCCACCTTGAACACGATTTCGCCCTCGGCATCGTCGCCGATGTTGAAATCATTGCGGTAACATTCATATCCTTCACCGCCTACAACGACAGAGTATGTTCCGTAGGTGCCGCTGTAAAGACCGTTTTCGCCGGCTTCAATTTCCTTTCCGGCAAAGGTCATTGTAACGTCGGTGTTTGCGGGAACGCCTTCAACCTTGATGTCGAAATAACGTGTTTCAGATACGGGAAGCTCAATCGAAGGAATTGCGCCGAAATATGTTTTGTGGGCAATGGCGGTGAAATTAGGCGAACGACCTGCCACGGGATCAATCACACGGTGGTTGCCGATAGGGTCGCCGTAGCCGTTCACCTGAATAACGCCGTCGTTCATCACGAATGTCTTTGACGCCTCAAAATCGAAATCTTCAGGAATGGTTACCGTCACAGCCTGAGCCGAGGCTGCCGAGCCGAAGGTATACTGGCCCGCGCCGAGAATCAGCGATGACCCGTTAGGCACGCCGTTGTATGTGACATAGGCACTCATGTTGTAAATGCCCGCGAGCTTATTGGCGGGGTGGAACAGGCCCGAATACTGGACATTCACCTGATCGCCGGGCTGGAAAATTTTGCTGTCGGGGCGCGTTGCGTTGTTAATTTCGCGGTGGCATGGGCGGGCACGGAGCACCTGATAGGCGGCATGGCCCGAAGCATCGGTGAGGCGCACAATCTGGCGTCCCTCCTTCAGGAGCAGGGTCACTGAGCCGTCAGCGTTTATAGTCACGCCCTCCTTGCCGAAGCCGGCATAGGTTGCCATCTGCTCGCCGATTGTGGGATAAGCGATCTCCACATTGGCAGCGTTTTCGGGAGTGAAGGTGTAGGCGAAACCGGGCTCAGTGTCGAGGTAGTAGAACACGTCGTGCTCGGCATCGACATATTTGCCTGAATTTTTCTTGGCGTCGAGGTTATAAGCCTCATTGATGAGCATATTGGGAACAACAGTCGATTCAGCCTCGCCAACCGTCACAACATAAGCAGCTGTGTTTTCGGGCCAGATAGCGCCCCAGAATTCCCCGCCGAGATAGTTGTTCTTGTCGGCCGCGGAGTAATAGTTGAGATTGATGCCGTCGTAGCTGACGAGCACAATCGCGGTGCCCTTGGCCTTTGCCTTGATGTTGGCCCATGCCGAACCCACGCCCTGCTCAATCTCTATGACGCCGGTTGAGGGCTTGCCGTCAAGCCCGAGAACGGTGTAATGGAAATCAGGTTCGATGAAATAATTGTTTGTGGAATTGTCGGTCAGCTCCCATGTGCGCATGGCGTGAGCCTTGAAGGTGTCGCCCACGTTGAGGCTCACTACACCCTGCGAAGTGGCGTTGACAAATATGTCGCCCGTTTCATATCCCTGGTTGCTCTGCGGGGTATGATTGATTTCCTTGGGGCTGTGAGCGGCATAGTCGGAGTCGGCAAACTCAATCTTGGGACACTTGCTTTCATCTACGCTGAAAGTGAAGTAGCCGCCGTGGGTCAGGCCGCCGGCTTTCCAAGTGCGGTAGTTGTACACCTGACTCTTGGCAAGCTCATAGGTGTAGGTTTTGCCGCCGTTCTCGCTCTTCACGCTCTTCGGCTCCACGGGAGTGAAGTCGGTGAAGTGCGTGAACTTGATTCCGAGGAAAAGCTCGGCATCGTTAGGAACGGTGATGGAATACATTCCGCCGAGAGGGATGGCATAGTTGGCGGTCACGTTGGCGGTGATGGTCGAGCTGCGGTAACCGGTCATGTAGCCCTCGGCGCGGCGTGCTTCCGAAGGGATGTAAGCCATATTGTAAGAGTTGCCGTTGAACACCAGGAATGTTTTGCGGCCGCTGGTTGTGCTGTTGCCCATCGTGACGGTCTGCACTCCGCCTTCGCGCGAGGTGACGGTGGGCTCCATAGTGTAGTCGGTGCCATACACCCAGCCGGAATTAGAGGCATAGGCCGTGATGGTGAACACCTTGAATTCCTGCATCTCGGTTTGGTCGGCAACATTCACTTCGATTGTGCCGTTGACGGTAGTGCCGTTGGTGGCATAGCCCGTAAGCACATACGTGCCGGGGGCAACATCAAAGTTGTAGACACGTGAAGCCGGCGCACCAACATCCACGGGAGTGTCTGACCCCTTGGGTGTAAGGGTCATGGTGGTGGAGATGGTGTTCATTGTCACTTGCACCGGCACCGCCTGCATGGCCGCAGGAAGCACCGAGAGCATTGCCAATGAAAACAAATGTTTGAGTTTCATTTTGATTGGTTTAGTTTAGTTATTATAAATGAATTTCTTTCCATTCTGAATGTAGATCTGACCCGGAAGCAGATGCTTCACAGGGATGCCTTGCAGATTGTAGACCGGCGCGGTGACAGAGCCGCCATCGGCTGTCACGGTCTCGATGCCGCTGTCAGGCTTTTCGGGATCGGGTTTGTCAGGATCAGGCTCAGGCATCTCATCCGGGGCCAGTGCCAGAAAATGCGCGGGATTGATATATGTTTTATATTTCCCTACAAACTCGCCCTTCGAGTTCCACTGAAGGAGCGCTCCTGCGCCGGTGAACTCTCCCGCATCAGTGGCATAAAACCAGCCGGTGTAGGGGTTGACAAATAAGCCGTAAGGCATGGTCATGGCCTCAATATCGGCTTTGAGTGTGCCCGGCAGCGACTCCTCCACACCTTCAATGCCGTCAGTCTCAAAAAGCAACGCGGGATTGATCGTGATGTAGTTAAATTCATATTCGCCGTTGTAATATGAATATCTTGACCCGATGGCAAGGAAGTGGCCCTGAGTGTCCACGGTGCTGTAAGTCGCGGCATAGTCAAGTTTCACGAAGCAATCCTCGTCAGGCGCCCCGGCCAAAGCTGCGTCGCAATCAAAAATCACGGTTGCGGCCATAATATCATAATAGTCGCCGGGCGAGTTGATGCAAAGATACTGTCCGCTCTGCGACATCTTGCCGTAAAGGTTAATCTGCCCGGTGTCGACATTTCTCACCACCTTCATCGTGGCGGCATCAATAATGCTCACCGTGGTTTCATAGTCATGATTCTCCTGAAAAGCATATCCTCCAGTGTTGGCCACGAAAAGATACCCCTTATAGTAAGCTATTCCTTCCGGCTCGTAGCCCACTTCAACGGCGTCGACAACCCCGAAGGTTGAAACGTCGATCTTCGCCACATAGCCTTTCGTAAACTCACGGAAACCGCTCTCCATAGCCACTTCATGGCCATAGGAGGAAATGTAGACATACTTTCCGTCGGAGGCCAGCTTGCGGTTGTTAGGCACATCTTCCGTTGCCGCCACAGCTTTCCCTTCAGGCGTAATGAACTGCACGATGTTTGACCAGTTGACGGCAATGGCAATCAGATTGTCGTTGACTTGAATAATGTCGTTGGGAGTGTCGCCAAGCTTATATCCGTTTACTTGACGAAACCACTCGTTGCTCACCATTGTGCCATCCTCAAAGTATGACAGGCGACCGTTATCTGCCTGCCAGAGGCCCTCGTTGACAATGATGAGCCGCTCCGTGCGGGGATCGGCGGCGCTCATTGTCACAGAGCCGAGAACAACTGATAAGAGTAGCGATTTCAGTTTCATAGTGTCATTATTATGTTATTTGGTTTTCCCGATGGTGTAAGAGAGTGTGAACTTGAAATTCCGCCCCGGCATGGGATAGCGGGGAATGTGTTCATACTGCACATCAAACAGGTCGTTGACCTCAAGCGATGCAATGAAGCCCTTCCACTGGCCGGTGAGTTTGAGGTCAACGTTGTTGTAGGGGCTCAGGATGTCGGCGGGATCGGCGTATGACCATATCCGTTCCGACACGTGCAGCTCCGACACGGTCAGCGAGATGTTTCGCCACGCCGCAATGGCGGTGATTCCGCACGAGAATTTCGGAGAATAGCAGATAGGCACATCGTAGGTTTCGGCATCCTCGGGATTGGTGCGGTTGACGTCGTGCTGGATCGTGGCTGAGCCTATGAGAGTGAACCGCCATTGCCGCGGGCTGAATGATGCTTGCGCATTGGCATTGATGCCCCGGCAATAGGTCTTTCCGTAGTTCATCATTGACCATGTGTAAGTGCCGCGCAGCGGCAGGCACACAATTCTGTTATCAATAAAATTGATATATCCGTCGGCCTGGGCGGAGGCAAACCATCGGCCGGCAGAGCAGGTATATTCAACGCCCAGATTCCATTGCCGGGTGTATTCAGGCTTCAGATTGCGGTTGCCGGCCTGGGTGTAATAAAGATCGTTAAGCGTAGGCACCCGGAAAATCTTCTTATACCATCCCCTGAAGCTGAATCCCCGGTAGAAATAGCCGATCACAAATGCCGGTGTCAGCTTCTTCAACGGATCGGCGGCTCCGGCCTGAATGGTGGTGTAGTCTTTATAGTGCTGGAAAAGCAGCGATGCCTCTGCCCGCAGTCCGTGCCATGATAACTGCACGTCGGCCACCGCCTTCTGGTCAAAACGGCGAATATCACTGAAATTACGCAAATCAGCCTTGAGCCACGACATTCGCGCGTCATATCCCGCATTGACATAGAGCCACTCCAATGGCGAGTAACAGTAAGCTGCCGAAGCATAGGCATCGTTCTGATAATAATGGTTGTCAACTCGCGCGGTGTTTTGATTTTCAGGGAAATCGGTGTTATAGCGCAGATATTCGTGGGAATACTTTGTGTTGAACCGCAGGAAATGAGCGGACGAAAAAGCGTGTTCCCACGAGGCTTGCGCAAACAGGTCGGTATCCCATTCGCGCCCTATATTTGTGTACTTGTCGGATAGCCGGCGCACAATACCTCCCGGACATCCGCGCTCCGACACATAAGCATACACGTGGGCCGAAAATCCCCGGTTGAAAGCGGAGCCCTCGATGCGATAGTAACGAATGTCGGAATTCCTGCGCCGCCCCACAGTGTCTTCATATTCCGATTTATATCGGAACGGGTAATCACCCTTCGACGACATAAACTCGCCGTCGACAAAGCCGCTCCATCCCTTGCGGTTAAATTGCGCGTTAAGCCGGCCGCGATAGGTGTGAAACGAGCCTATGCCGGCAAGAGCTGTCAGCGAATCTGACGTAGGCTTGCGTGTGCGCAGATAAACCGTCGCGCCCGAAGCATATTCCGAGGGGGATTGCGCGCGTTCCAGCCGGTTGGCGTTATAAAGCTGCACTGACTCGAGGGTCGACAAGGAATATTTGCCGAGGTCAACCGTGCCGTTCTGGGCGTTGGTGATACGGATACCGTCGATATACACTCCCACATGCTGCGAGCCAAGCGAGCGGACATTTATTGTTTTTAGTCCCCCGAGGCCGCCATAGTCTTTAATCTGCACTCCGGCAAAGTATTTCAGGGCATCGGCGATGGAGGTTGATGAAAGGCGCTGCAATTCAGTGCCTGAAAGCGACTGCACCGTTGCCAGAGGTTTGCGCGCGGCAGTCACCTCTACGCCGCGGAGCGATATGATGCCGTTCCACACTGAGTCTGTATCAGCATCTTGAGCCCGCAGCGTAGGTGCCGCCGCCATGACGATGGCGGAGATAACAGAAAAGAAAATATATTTTATAAAGTCAGTCATAATGCCGCATAACAAAAAAATCTCTCTGCGATTCATACGCAAAGAGACGATATATGCGGCAATAACCACATCGGCCCGAAGGCTTCTGTAAGTAATTTAGATATGCCTGCCCATAGTCCCGTAGGCGCGTGAATCTATATTGACTATGGCAGGTCTTCTGACTTATCCCATCCTTGTCGCGCCTTCTCAGAGCGTCAGCTCCAATGACATTTTGCGAAAGGTTTGTAGGAATTACAGCAGCGGGTACTGTCCCGGATTCTCACCGGATTCCCTATTGACCGCTCGGCCATGGGCTTTGCGGAACCATATCGGCGGCAAAAGTAATCTTATTTTTCAAATCTGACAAACCAAACCTCAAAAAATCCCATCAAAAAATTTTTCGCAATTTTTGCATCGGATTGGGTAATGCCTGCGCCGGAAGATGCCTGATTGTCGGGAGAATTTGTTAATTTTGCCGATTATGGCAACGACCCATCCTATTTTCATCATTCCTGCCCGCGGAGGCAGCAAGGGGATTCCCCGCAAGAATATCAAGCCGCTCCACGGAAAGCCGCTTCTGCACTACACGGTGGAGGAGGCGCTGAAGATCGCGCCGGCCGATCGGGTAATCCTGTCGACCGACAGCGAGGAGATTGCCGAGGCGGGACGCGCGGCGGGCCTGACGGTGAGCTATATGCGCCCCGCCGCGCTCGCCACCGATACTGCCGGCTCCCGCGAGGTGATTCTCGACGCAATGGCATGGGCCGATTCGCAGGGGATGGAATATGACTGTGTGGTGCTTCTTCAGCCGACATCGCCGCTGCGCACCGCCGCCGACATCGCCGCCTGCCTCGATGCCTATGCCGGGCGGATGCCTGAGATCGACATGGCCGTGACCGTGTGTGCATCCGCGGCCAATCCCTATTACGATTGCTTTGAGACGGACTCCGACGGATTTCTCCGTGTGAGCAAGGGCGACGGCCTGTTCACCCGCCGTCAGGATGCCCCCGCGGCGTGGCAATACAATGGCGCCGTCTATGCCATCAATCCCGCTTCGATACGCGCAATGCCCCTGGGGATGATGCCGCGCAAGGTGGCCTCGGTGATGCCGCGCGAACGAAGCATCGACCTTGACACTCCGCTCGACTGGGCTATTGCCGAAGCGATAATGAACCACAACGATGATTGACCATACCGACCATATAATCCCCATTACGGCCACTCTGCTCGACGCCCTGGGACGCATCAACTCGCTCCCGGGGGGAGCCATGACCCTTCTTGCCACCGACGGCGAGGGGTGCCTTGCCGGCACTCTCACTGACGGCGATGTGCGCCGCGCACTGCTCGCGGGCGCTTCGCTGCAAACCCCGGTGAGCCGGGCCATGCACCGCAATTTCCGCAGTCTTCCGGCCGACGACGTGCGCCCCGCCCGCTTGCGCGAGATCCGCGGCGAGGGGATAACCCTCGTGCCGCTCGTGGATGCCGACGGCCGGCCCGCGGGGATTATCGACACCCGCGTCACATCGACCATCCTGCCCCTTAAGGCGGTGCTTATGGCGGGAGGACGCGGCGAGCGCCTGCGCCCGCTCACTCTCACCACGCCCAAACCTCTGCTCAATGTGGGCGGCAGGCCGATTATCGACTATAATATACGCGCTCTGGCGCGCGTAGGCATCGCTGACATCACAGTCACGCTGAATTATCTCGCCGAGCAGCTTGAGGAGCATTTCTCGGCCCCGGTTGAGGGCATAAGGGTCAAAACGGTGCGCGAGCCGGCGTTTATGGGCACAATCGGCTCGGTGGCGCTGACCGATGCCGCGGCCGATCCCGAGGGAACTACCCTGGTGATGAACTCCGACCTGCTAACCGATATATCGCTCGAGGAGATGTATCTCCATCATGAGGAATCCGGGGCCGACATCACCGTGGCGGCCATCCCCTATGTGGTGTCGGTGCCTTACGCGGTGATGCAGACCGATGGCCCGCGGGTGACCTCGCTGGCCGAGAAGCCCTCGATGAGTTACTATGCCAACGCCGGCATCTACATGATCTCAAACCGTCAGCTCCACGATCTTCCGCAGAGCGGACGCACCGATGCCACCGATCTCATTGAGCGCGCTCTGGCCGAGGGTAAACATGTGGGATGGTTTCCGCTGAAAGGCACATGGATCGACATAGGCTCGCCCGCCGACTACACCCGTGCCTGCGAGCTGATGAAAAATCTCGCGTTTGCAAACCTGTGAGCCGCCTCAGCGTTTATATTCATAAATAAAGAATTCACTGACAATGGCTGATTCCAACTTCATAGATTATGTAAAGATCCTTTGCCGATCAGGCAAGGGTGGCGCAGGTTCGCGCCATTTCCATCGTGCCAAATATGTGCCCAAAGGTGGCCCCGACGGGGGCGACGGCGGTCGAGGCGGTCATATAATCCTCCGCGGCAACAGCCACATGTGGACGCTCCTGCCGCTGCGTTACCGCCGCCATATCTTTGCCGGAAACGGTCAGAGCGGCGGCGCCGGGCGCTCGTTTGGCAAGGACGGAGAGGATGTGGTGGTCGACGTGCCTTGCGGCACCGTGGTGTTCGATGCCGAAACGGGCGAATATCTCTGCGAGGTCACCGCTGATGGAGAGGAAGTGAAGCTGCTTCGCGGAGGCCGCGGAGGCCTCGGCAACTGGCACTTCAAGAGTGCCACCAACCGCACTCCGCGCTATGCCCAGCCGGGAGAGCCCGCAGTTGAACGCTCTGTTATCCTTGAACTTAAACTCCTCGCCGATGTTGGTCTCGTGGGCCTTCCCAATGCCGGAAAGTCGACGCTTCTGAGCGCGGTTTCGGCGGCACGACCGAAGATTGCCGACTATCCGTTCACCACCATGGAGCCCCAGCTCGGAATTGTGGACTATCGCGGCAAGGAATCGTTTGTGATGGCCGACATTCCGGGTATTATTGAAGGCGCAAGCGAAGGAAAGGGCTTGGGACTCAGGTTTCTGCGCCACATCGAGCGCAATGCCGTGCTGCTATTCATGGTTCCTGCCGATGCCGACGACATTGCCGCTCAATACGAAATGCTTGTCAAGGAGCTTGAGCGGTTCAACCCCGACCTTGTCGACAAGCCTCGCGTGCTGGCCATTTCCAAGAGCGATATGCTCGACGAGGAGCTGATTGCCGAGATAGAGCCCACACTCCCCACCGGTGTCCCCCGTGTGTTCATTTCTGCTGTCACCGGCATGGGCATCCAGGAGCTCAAAGACCTGTTGTGGCGCGAAATCAACGATGAGCGCAACCGCATTTCCGGCCCTGTGGTGCACCGCCCGCTCGACATCCGTCATCGCGTTCAGGAGGAGGATGAGTTTATATTCGAACCTGTGCCTCAGGATGAACCCGAGTCCGACGAAGAAGAGTTTGACTGGGATGACGAGGAGGGTGACTGGGATTACGAATCCACCCTTGACGACGAGCAGCCGTGACCTCCTCACCCGAAAGTGTGACCCGACCTGCCGCTCAATCGAAGACCGGTAGCGACAAAATTCTGTGGCTTTCCATCATCCAGGGTTATGCGATCCTGCTGGTGGTGATCGGACACGTCAACGGCTTTACCTATCAGAGCGATGGAGAAATGTATCCTCTGTCGGAGTTTATCCATCGGTTCTGCTACTCGTTTCACATGCCCCTGTTCATGTTCGTGTCAGGCGGATTGCTTTATCTCACCCGGCTTGCCAAAGGCTGGCCTACACCGGCGCTATATGTCGACAAGGCCAAGCGCTTGCTGATTCCGTATGTGGTCTTCATAATTATCGGTTTCGTTGTCAAGATGATTTTCGCATCGTCGGCAAAGACGGCTTCTGATTTTTCAATGGCGGGGTTCCTCAATTCGTTTTTCGATCCCGCCGAAGGCCCGCTGAAGGAGATGTGGTTTGTAGCGACCCTGATGTGGCTGATGCTCTGCTACCCCGTCTACAAGGCCATGCTGAGAAATCCATGGACCGAATTTCTGCTGCTGGGCATCTCTCTTGTGCCGTTCCTGACAGGTGTTCACATCAATGCCGACGGCTGGTTCAACATTGCAGGTGTGTCAAGGTTTGCGTTCTACTTCATTGCCGGGATGCTCTTTTTCAAATATAATCTTGCCGATCTGTTCGGGCGGAACATCTATGCGCTCATTGGCTCAGTTGGCGCTTTTGTGGTGCTTTTTGTCGTCGACAGGCCCTGGCTTGGGTTCCTGACCGCCTTGGCAGGAATATTGATGACATTCGCCATCGGCGTGCGAGTGGCACGGGCTTTTCCGCGGCTGTTCAGTTCGTTCCGCGACCATTCATTTCAGATTTTCCTCGTGGGCATCTTTCCCCAGCTGTTTATTGAGCTGCTTGTGTGGACGCGCGTTCACTCCGAGATGATGTTGCTCCCGTTTTATGTCGTTAGTGTGGTTGGCGCACTTTTCGCAGGAGTTGTCGTGAGCAGGGTAGGGTCAAGAATTCCATGGCGTTTTCTCCGTTGGGGCCTCGGCCTGAAGTAACCCCATCGTTTCGCTTCCGTACGCAGAAGTAAATCATCCTCGCCCAACCCCGTAACTGTGCTTTGAGCCCACTCGCAGTTTCGTTTGGTTGCTGTGATTTGCTATGGGCTACTACATTGATGCTTACAGAATACGTCGTAATCGATCTAATAATGACAATAATTATTATCGCACGTCGGGTATTCTTGTGCGTGTTATAAGTAAATGCTATATTTGCGAATCTCATACAATCGCAAAGAATATGAAAGTTTCAAACAACGAAGTGGTTAATAATGCCATATCAGAATTATATCTCGAAGGTGTTAATGCCAACCTTATCGCAGAGGGAAAGTTTATTCTTCTAATTCTTATCGTTATCGCCGGATGTTGCTTCGCTTCATCATGCAGCAAAAATGAGAGTGAAGTAATTGGTATAGTTCCTGAAGTCCCAGAATCGCATAAGGATTTCAAAATCATTGATTTTGGAGATCTTAGCAAATTTGAAATGGTTGTCAGAGGACTCACTGAATCCTCTGATCCCCACTATTTTCAGTTGGGACTTATAGACGGCGAATGGAAACCTCTGAACATACAATTGCAATATGATTCGGAAAATCCCAAAACGATTGAAGCTATAATCATTGATGCCTCATTGAATCGGATAGGGGAAGACTGGTTGGTTATTCATCCAAATTCTATAAGGTTAAATAATGGAGTGGAGATTGATCCACAAAACTTTGAAGGTGAAAAAATGGGTACATACGTCATGAACCTTTCCGACCGCTCCATTAGACGCGCTGATAACGCCGAAAAGTTGATTGATTGTAGAGTTGGGATGAATAATCCCGTTATCGAGAATAACGTGGTGTTTTATGCAGATTATAGTGACCTGTTCATATTTTCATTTAATGATCTTCAAGCCAAGGAGCTGAAATTCGTCGAAGATCCGTATATGGGAGAAACAGCTTACAGGCAGATTTTCCCCGCAGAGGGAAACAAAAAATGGATACTCAGAACCATTAAGAGTCCCAGTATATATGAGGGGGATGTGGTTGAATCTGTCAGATTACTAAAAGGGCAGACTGAATTCTATCCAACGATGTTTCAGACGTGGAGGTTTAATTGTAATGTTTTGGCAGCTACGACATTTCTTCTAATGAGTAATGAGTTTTTTGACGTAAATCATGGAGAGTGGAAATTTAATACCTTGGTAAGGATTCCTATAGATGATATTATTAACAATGATGGAGAAAAGCTTTACATTACCGATGACGAACGTAAATACGAGACAGAAAATTGGTTCATGGGATGTCGGTATGAGGCGCCAAGCTATCTTTTATTGATGGGAATCACCGGAGGATTATACAAGTATTATAAGGACTCAGGTGAAATTATGTATACCGGCGTAACGATAACTGATGACTTCTCTTTATGGAACAATTATGAACATGGGAATCGTATATGGAGTTTCATCGGACCAACAGCTCGCGGTAACGTAACAGGATATTTCTTAGCAGGAATAAGTGAGATTTGGTGGCTTGATCCAATGTCTCTTGAAAATGATCGAGTGTTGTTGAGTCCAGAGGTCAGTTTTTTTGAGCCGTTACATGAATCTGAATTGCATTTACAGACTGATTTTGACAGGCATCAGCTCTACGCGGTGACCAAGGATGCCGACGTTGTATGCATCGACTTGATCACTGGGGATGTAAATGAATTTGTAACGGCCGGTGAGCTTGGCGTTAGAAGTATCTTTAGCGTGACGTTACTTAACTGATCTGGGTGAATTTGCGGCGGCCTTTGAGATAATAGTTGATCAGGATGTCGGGGCGGCTTGCAATCATGTCGGTCTGCGCCTCGACAGGGCCGTCGGCGGCCATGCGGCGATAATCGCCGTGCGCTTTCAGAATAGCTTTGGCATTGGCGAAATCGCCGGTCACTACAAACTTGGCCCACGCGACGGTGTCGAGCAGACGCCTGACAATCAGCGACCGCCGGCGTGAATTCCGAGGCAGGTTTTTGCGCAGCATCAGCAGGTTGTTGCGGAAATTAAGGTAGGTTTTCTTTGGCGACGAGGCGGGTAGAGAACCACCGCCAAGATGATAGACCGCGGCATTGCCCACGGCATAGACTTTCCAGCCGAGCAGCCTCATGCGCCAGCAGAGGTCAATCTCCTCCATGTGGGCGAAAAACGAGGCGTCGAGTCCTCCACACTCAAGATAAACCTCAGTTCGCACCATCAGCGCGGCCCCGCTGGCCCAGTCAACCTCCACGGTGTCGTCATACTGACCCTTGTCTTGCTCCACATCGCCGAAAATGCGTCCGCGGCAGTAGGGATAACCATGGCGGTCAAGAAATCCTCCCGCCGCGCCGGCATACTCGAACTTGGTCGGGTCGGTGTATGACAGCAGCTTGGGCTGGCAGGCTCCGGCATCGGGGTGACTTTCCATGAATCGGTAGAGCGGAGTGAGCCAGTCGGTCTTCACGGCTACATCGCTGTTGAGCAACACCGTATAGCGGTAGCCTGTCTGCGCGATAGCAATGTTATAGCCCTCGGCAAATCCAAGATTTTCAGGAAAACAGAGCAGTTTGACGCCTGGAAACTGCTCTTTGAGCAAACTCACCGAATTGTCGGTCGAACCATTGTCGGCCACTATAACGTCGGCGATCGATTCGGGAGTGTGGGCCACAACCGAGGGGAGGAACTCGCGCAGAAGTTTCTCGCCGTTCCAATTGAGGATAATGACTGCAACAGGTTTCATCGTGATAGGTTTGAATTCGCTTTATCGGCCGTTAGTCACCACCTCTCCGGTCATCTCCTCGCCGTCGAAGCCGGTGAGGCACACGTCGACAATCCTGTTGGCGAGTTCGGGCCTTGGCTCGATGTTGACCCGCAGATAGTTGTCGGTGAAGCCGCTCATGGTGCCGTCAGATCGCATGTGCTCGACAAGCACCGGGCGCACCGTCCCTACAAAACGTGTGGCGAAGTCGGCGAGCATTTTCTCTGACACAGATATCATCTGCCGCGCACGGCGATGTTTCTCTTCCTGACTGACAATGTGATCAATGCCGAGAGCACGTGTGCCGGGGCGCTCGCTGTAGGGGAACACATGCAGGCGGCTCACCGGGAGCGATTCAACAAACCTGCGGCACGCCTCGAAGCGCTCAGGCGTTTCTCCACGGCAACCCGCCATCAGGTCGACTCCGATAAAAGCATCGGGCATGACGCTGCGAATCCGGCCTATCTTCTCGGCAAAGAAAGCTGTGTCGTAGCGGCGGCGCATGAGCCGGAGCACCTCGTCGTCGCCGCTCTGGAGCGGAATGTGGAAATGAGGCATGAACACACTTCCCTCAGGCGAGGCTATCCAGTCAATCAGGCTGTCAGATAAAAGATTAGGCTCGATCGACGATATGCGGTAACGCTCTATTCCGTCAACCTGAGCGAGCGCGTGACAGAGTTCCTCAAATGTCTCGCCCGTACGGTTGCCGAAATCACCGATGTTCACACCGGTCAGAACGATCTCTTTGGCACCCCCGGCTGCGGCATCGCGAGCCTGACCGACGAGGCTGTCGATCGTTCCTGAACGGCTTCGCCCGCGGGCCATCGGAATGGTGCAGTAGGTACACCAGTAGTCGCAACCGTCCTGAACCTTCAGGAACCACCGGGTGCGGTCGCCCTGCGAGCACGACGGCACAAAATTGTCGATCTCCTTCGCCGGGATTACTGCCGTTTGCTGCGTACGTGTGGCCAGCCATCGGTCGAGATACTCTCCCAGAGCAGCCTTACGGTCATTACCCGCAACAATGTCGACTCCCGGAATCGCCGCAACCTCCTGAGGCTTGAGCTGGGCGTAGCAGCCTGTCACGATCACGGTTGCATCGGGATAGCGGCGCACGAACTGGCGGATGAGCTGGCGGCACTTCTTATCGGCAAGCTCTGTAACCGAGCAGGTGTTCACCACCACAATGTCAGGCTTGTCGCCCTGCTGCACGCGCATTATTCCTCGCGATGCGAAGATGCGGGCCACCGTCGATGTCTCTGCGAAATTGAGTTTGCATCCCAGGGTGTGGAACAGCGCCGTCCGTGGCGAAAAAGCTTCGTGATCGATCATGCAGCAAAATTAGTGATGTTTGGTTAGATAACCATGTGTCGGGCCGTTAAAAGTAGGGTGGAAGCATCACCTGGAGACTGGGCGATGGGCCGCGCGCAGGGTCTCTTTGCGGCGCCGCGATGCTTCGGCTGCAGTGGCTGGCGTCATGAAGGCATCACACAGCAGGCTATAGACATAGTCGGCAGCGACAGCCGAGGGGTGGCGCATGTCGGCCGCATAGAAGCGATAGTCGCGCAGGTCATCCTTCAGCGCTTCGTAGGCGGGGAAGTAGATTCCGCCGCAATTTTCCACCGCTAACAGCAGGGTCGCTTTCGAGAGATTGTCGGCATGGAGGCCTCCTTGACCGGGATGGCGGACAGGGCTCACTGTCCACACTATCTCTGCCTGAGGATTGACCTGCCTGATCGCAGCCTCGATCTGGTGGAGACACCCTGTTACTTCCTCCAATGGTAAACGGCTTTCTGAAAAGGTGGCAGGATGATGTTTGTGGCAGTTAGCCACGGGAGTGCCGTCGTCGGCCAGACGGAACACCCGGTTTGACCCCAGGGTGATGAACATAGCCCGGCATGTCAGCAGCGCTTCCGCGCCCTCAGCCAGCGACCGGTTCATTGCTCCGAGAGCCTCCTCAGCGCTGAAGTTGGAGTAGGCGCTGTGGTGCATCCATGAGTGAAAGCGTCCGTCAGGTCCCTTGACCAGTTCGTCTGCCTGAAAAGGCTTGTTACTGGCCAGGCGCCTCACCCACTCAAGAACAGAAAGGGGATTATAGAGCGGCCCTCCGGGATTTGATGTGACGCAGAATCCGTCGACCGAGAGGCGCCGGCTCATTTCGTCGGTGAAGCATGAGCCGAGCATCAGGTAGCGGCTGCCGTGATCAAGCAGTCCGCGATGGCAGATATCGACGCTTACAGGGGTTCGGAATTCCATCAATACATGTTGTAGTCAACCGAGAGAACCTGAAACTCTGTGCGACGGTTGATCTGATCTGCCGCATCGCGATCGGCCTCCTCAGGGAGCGCCATGATATATTCTTCGGTGAGCACGTCGCCCTCCTTGAATTGCTCGAATTGCGAAGCCACACGCTTGGTCACCGTCTTCGGGCGGCTCTTTCCGTAGCCGTGGTGCTGAAGGCGGTCGGGGGCGATGCCATGCTCAACAAGGTAGTCGATAACCGACTTTGCACGGCGTTCCGACAGGTCGAGATTATACTCCTCCGATCCGTGACGGTCGGTGTGCGAGGCCATCTCGATCGTGATGTTGGGATTGTCGTTGAGCATCGTCACGATCTCGTCGAGCGCTTCGGTGCTCTCCGGGCGCAAGGTGGCTTTGTCGTAGTCGTAGAAAATATTCTCGACTATGTTCGGCTTGGTGAGCGAGGCGAGAATGAAGTCAATCTCATATTCGGCGTCTTCCTCGGCATCATCGGCGGTGAACTCCTGGCGGGCGTTGAGATATCCTTTAGCGCCTGCAAGCATCATGTAGCTCACACCGCGCTGAAGCGGGAATGTGAACGAGCCGTCGGCTTTCGACACTGTTTTCCTGACGGTTCCGTCATTACCCACAATGCGTATCACCGCATTCGCAACCGGCTCCTCGTCGTGGTCGAGCACCCATCCTGAGATGTTGATCTTCAGGTCGGGCAGCTCGAAGGAATAGATATGGTCATATCCGCGGCCGTCACCACGGTTTGAGCTGAAAAATCCTTCGGGGTGGGCGGCTCCGGGAAGAAAGGTCATTCCGAAATCATCGCCCTCTGAATTCATTGGCACTCCCATGTTGATAACTTCCCAACGGCCGCCGGGGAGCAGCGTGGCGCAGAAAATGTCGAGACCGCCGAGGCCGGGATGTCCGTCGCTCGAAAAATAGAGGATGGAATCGGTCAGTAGATAAGGAAACATTTCATCGCCTGGGGTGTTGATGTCGGCACCGAGGTTTTCGAGCGATCCGGCACGTTCCTTCAGGTTGATCCTCCACAGGTCCTTGCCCCCTTCACCCGGCATGTCGCTCGTGAAGTAGAGCCATTCGCCCGAGGGGCTAACAGCGGGGTGGGCATAGCTGGCGATAGTGTCGGCGGTGATATCGAGCTTGACGGGCGCGCTCCATTTGGCGTCGCTGCGCGTCGACGTGTAGATCTCCACGCCGGTCGACGCGTTGGGCTCGCGCCGCGCTTTGGTGAGATACATCATCGATCCGTCAGGCGAGAAGCTCACAATTCCCTCATCGAGTTCGCTGTTGAGTTCCCCCTCCACAGCCTCGGGACGCTGCCACTCGCCGCGTTCGTTTTTCTTCGACACCCAGATGTCGCTCTTTTTCATGCCGGTGATTTCCGAACGGTTGGCTCCCATCGCCTTCTCGTTGGTTGTGGTGAAATAGAGTGTACGGTCGTCGGCAAACATGGGCGAGAAGTCGGCGCGCCGCGAGTTGAGCAGGCGCGACTGGCGCACCACGTAGCGGGTGCGGTTCTGTTTCATCTCGGCAGCCCGGCGGGCCCCCTGCAGGCCTGAAAGGGCCTCCTGATTCTGTGGATCCAGAGCGAGATATTCCTCATAGGCCTTGATTGCAGGCTGATACTTGCCTTCGGCATGCAGCATCCGGGCAAGATTGAGGCGTGCTGTTGAATCGGGATACCCGTAACGGATGGCATTCTGATAGGCTGCCGATGCTCTGGCGCTCATGTTGAGTTTCTGATAGCATTGGGCCATTCTGAAGGCCACCACTCCACGCTGCTCACGCTCCTCGCGCTTGGTC
This sequence comes from uncultured Bacteroides sp., assembly GCA_964556785.1. GTDB lineage: Bacteria > Bacteroidota > Bacteroidia > Bacteroidales > Muribaculaceae > CAG-1031. Next base: position 41,517 of record CAZKXM010000005.1, read on the forward strand.
AGCTTATTGTAGATCTTGCGGTAGGTTTTCGATGCGTCGAAATATTCTCCGCGGGCCATCTGCTCGTCGGCCACCGACAGTTTCACACCTGAGCAACCGCTCAGAAGCAGAAGCGCCGCCAGGACCGTAATCAATGCTGAAAATCGTTTCATAGTTGTGATTAGAACGCTGATCTAAACTGCGATATTTTATTATTCTGTCAAAATTTTGACGGCGAAATCAAGCATGGTGTCGTGTCCGTCGAGAGCCTCCACCGGGTCGAGATCAACCTCGCAACCGGGCGTCGGGTCGATGCCGCTTTCTGTAGAGAGTCCCTGCGGATCAAGAACCGAACATGCCGAAAAGCGAACGCCCCAGCCGTTCGGCAGCTCGGAGTTGAACGGCATTCCTGAGCCACCGCCTGTGCGCGATCCCACAATTCTTACCGAGGGCAGATATTGCATCACCGACACGAAATTGTTGGCGGCGCTGAAGGTTGAACGGTTGGTCAGCACCACAACCGGCTTTGACCAGCGCATGCGCCCTTCGCCGGCAGGATTGTAGGTGTAGGGAAACGGTTTGGAAAAATCATTGTGTCCCGGGCCTGTCTTGTGGCTGATATAGCCTGCCAGCGTGGGCTCGCTGATAAAGCGGGCCACAAGGGTCTCTACGTTTGTCATCGATCCCCCGCCATTGTTCCTGATGTCGATAATAAGGCCAGAAGCGGTGGCGCAGTAGGCCAGCACATAGTCGAGATTGCCCTCGCCGATGTTGTAGCTGAACGAGGGATAGCGGATGTAAGCCACATTTTGAGGCAAAATGCCGTAGGTTAGCGACCCGATCGAGAGGTAGTTGAAGTTGAAATAATATTGTTCGACGAGGCGTTCGTCGAAATTCTGGGGATAGTCGCTCCACCAGGCGCGGTAGTAGGACACGTCGAACGGTGCCGACAGGTTGGTGTGGCCGTCGCGCAGTTCGGCAAGCATTTCGCTGCACACGCTGAAAAGCTCCTCGCGGGTCATCTGCTCGGAAATGCGCGGCCTGTAACGGTCGTGAACCTCCTGCCAGTCAATATCTTTCTGGGCAAAGAAACAATAGTGTTCGTCAAGAATGCTCCATAGCATCTCGAAGTTGCCTGCACGTGTGTCAGGCTGCTCGGGCATGTCGTGACACGAACACAGCAGAAGCAGGGGCAGAAAATAAAGAAGTCGGCGCTTCATTGGCGGGATAAATCAATAGTAGGCAGAAATGATTTCGGTGTCGGCATCGGGGAGGCGGCCGCTGCGGTTGAGGGGCAGCCACTCCATCGCCACACCGACAGTGACGCAGTGGGTGAATTCTCGCGTTACGATGTTGTTGACCTTTCCCGAGAGAATCCGTCCGGAATAACCTATACGGAGTGCCGTGGCGCCCAGGCGCAGGTCGGCCGTGACGAGGTTGTCCATCACAAAGCGGTTGCCGGGCCAGGCGCAGTGGGCAAGACCGGCGCGGTTACCGAGCGAGATTTCATAGTAAAGCTCGCCGTAGTCGGGCGAAAAGAATGCTCCGAGAAGCGGCAGTGACGGCTGATACCGGAGTGTGACGGGAACGCGTCCCACGGTCATGTTGTAGGTAACCATCGCGGTGAGTCCCACTGTCCACGCCGCCTTTACACTAACCGGATTGTTTCCGTTGCGCGAAAGGTAGGCAACGCCCGGTTCGAGCGTGGTTTCTCCACCGGCGGCAATGCGCAGTCCCTCGGCGCCGTCAATTGTCAAGCGGCGCATCATGCTCCATGATCCTCTTATGTCGACTGAGCGCATTGTGGCGTTGCGGGCCGGATTATGTGTCTCGTCGTAGCCGGCGTTGATGTTCAGCCGCATTATCCACTCCTTCGGGGCGAAGCGCATGGCCTGAAAGCGTTCGTAGTCAAATGCCACACGCCAGCCTGTGTAATGGAGCGGCGTGAGATATGTGTCGCTCAGATGTGCCGAACCGGCCTCGATCGAGTAAGCGCTGGTGACAGGTCTCAGGCATGTTTGTGCCGAAGCAGGCATGGTGGCGGCGGCAGCGATAAGGCATGCAATCAGGATTAGTTTTCTGATCATGGTGTTTGGGGGAAGATTGCGGGCTGTCAGAAAATGCGTTGCTGTCCGGTCAGCTCGTCGCGCACCTCGTCGTCGCTGCGTTCGGGCAGCTCGGCGGTGTCAGGCGCGTCAGAGTCAGGCACGTCTGTTTCGTCAGGCTCGGCGGTATCTTCGGGCATGTCGAGAGGCTGAAGCTCGGTGATCGAGGTAACGGTGTAGGTGGTTACGCGCTTTCCTTTGGCCTTGAAGCTCTTGACGCCGATAAACTCTGAAGCCACTATCTCCAGCGGGGGCCTGAACGAGTCGCCTTCGCCGAATGTCACCTCAAAGCGTGCTCCGGGTGCGTCTGTCAGGGCTATGAGGGTCGATTTCTCGTTATCGCCGAGCCAGCGCTGATGCTTGGCCGATTGCTCGAACGTGAAGCGTTTGATATATGGATAGCCCTGGTCGGCATCGTTGAGCACGGCTGTCCACACTGTGCCGGGGCGGAACTTCTCGATTCGGAGAATATTATCCTCATAATGGTTGGCGGCATCGAAGCTCGAGGTGTAGAACTCGCCGTTTTTCAGAATCACGAGCACCTGATCGCTTCCGCTGAACTCGCCAAGATATTCACCGCGGCCCTCATAGTTGAGGCGGAGCACATCGTGGTCGAACCACACTTCGCGTCCGCCGAGAGTTGACACTCCTTTGCGCTTGAGCGACACTCGCGCCACTTCGTTCTTCGTCACAAGATTACCCATGGCGCTGCGCCCTTTCTTTATGGAGAGATTGCTGAAGTCAACCTCGAGCTGCAGGCGGTTAAGGCGTGGGCGCGGCTTGAGAGTCACGTTGACGGTTTCAGCCTCGCCGTTGGGGTTGGCCGAGAACCATATCACGCGCGAGCCTGCCTCGCCGGGAGTGAGATTATATTCGCGGTCGCGTGTCACGCCGGTGACCTTGAAGCGCTTCATGTAGTAGAAACCTCCGCGGCCGTTCTGATAGATAACGTTGTAGACGGTGCGCTCGTCCTTGGGCTTGAACACACTGACATAAAGCACATCTTTGTCCACAAACATCTTTTCCTGAACCTTCACAACCTTGAACCGACCGTCGCGATAGAAGATGATCACGTCGTCTATCGACGAGCATGCGCCGATCACCTCTGTCTTGTCGTCCTTCTTCAGGCCGGTGCCGATAAAGCCCTCCTTGCGGTTGAAGTAGAGCTTCTGGTTGGCCTCGGCCACGGTCGCGGCCTGGATGGTGTCGAAGGCGCGGATAACGGTGTTTCGCGGATATGCCTGGCCATATTTCTCCTTTATATCACTGAACCATTGGATGGTGAAGTCGGTGATGTGGGCCAGATGATCGTCGATCACGGCAATCTTGTCGCGGAGCGATGCCATCAGCTCCTCGTTGCGGGCTACGTTGAAACGCAGTATTCTTCCCATCTTGATCTCGAACAGGCGCGAGATGTCGTCATCGGTTATGTCGCGGATCAGGTCGTTGCGGAACGGCTCGAGACGTTTCATTATGTGGGTCACAGCCTCTTCGCGCGACAAACTCTGCTCATATTCCTTGTCCTTGTAGATCCCCTCCTCGATAAAGATCTGCTCGAGCGATGCGAAAAACAGCTGCTCGCTGTGTTCGTCGCGCTTTATCTGGAGTTCGCGCCTGAGAATGTCGCGGGTGTTGTCGGCGTTGTGCCTGAGCACGTCGCTGACGGTGAGGAAAAGCGGCTGCCGGTCGGAGATCACGCAGCAGTTGGGCGAAACCGACACTTCGCAGTCAGTAAACGCATAGAGGGCGTCGATCGTCTTGTCGCTCGATGTGTTGGGTAGCAGATGCACCAGTATCCGGGCCTCGCGGGCAGTGTTGTCGTCAACCTTCTTTATCTTGATCTTGCCGGTCTCATAGGCCTTGAGGATCGAATCGATTATCACCCCTGTGGTCTTGCCATACGGTATCTCAGTAATGGCCAGAGTCTTGGCGTCGATCTTCTCGATTTTGGCGCGTATCCTCACGGCGCCTCCGCGGCGCCCGTCGTTGTAGCGCGACACGTCGATGAAGCCTCCTGTGGGGAAGTCGGGGTAGAGAGTGAATTCCTCACCTCTGAGATAAGCTATCGCTGCATCGATGATCTCGTTGAAATTGTGGGGAAGAATCTTCGACGAGAGTCCCACGGCGATTCCGTCAACTCCCTGAGCGAGCAGCAACGGAAACTTCGACGGCAGAGCCACCGGCTCGCGGTTGCGCCCGTCGTAGCTTGGCGTCCACTCCGTTACTTTCGGGCTGAAAAGCACATCAAGAGCAAACGGCGACAGACGCGCCTCTATGTATCGCGGTGCGGCGGCTGAGGCTCCTGTCAGCACGTTGCCCCAGTTGCCCTGCGTTTCAACCAGCAGATCTTTCTGCCCGAGCTGAACCAGCGCCTGATAGATCGAGGCATCTCCGTGAGGGTGATACTGCATCGTGTTGCCCACAATGTTGGCAACCTTGTTGAAACGACCGTCGTCAAGGGTGTGCATCGAATGGAGTATGCGGCGTTGAACGGGCTTCAGACCATCCTCAATGCCCGGCACAGCACGGTCAAGAATCACGTATGACGCATATTCGAGATACCAGTTGCGAAACATTCCCTTGAGCTGATGACGCACAATGTCGGGATTGGCCCCAGGATCGACAGCGAGGGTCTCAGGCAGCGCGCCCCGGTTCGATCCGGGCTCACCTGATAGGTCATCGCCGGTTATCAGCTCGTCGGCGTCGTCGTCAATATCGGGTGTGAGGTTTTCGTCGTTCATAGTCAGCGATCTGTTTCCCACAAAAGTAGAATTTTTTTCTCACCCCGCCAAATATTGCCGTATCCTCTTCTCTGCCAGACCGAGCAGCCACGACAGAACCCACGTCACTCCGATGCAGATCGCCAGTCCCGCAGCAGTGTTCCATTGCTGATTCCCGCGGACAAAGGCATATAATTGTATCACCGGGAAGTGGATCAGATAGATATTGTAGGAAATATTGTCGCGTTTTCCCTCCCAGGTGCCCCATTTGCCAACCATCGACACCCATATTACCAGCACCGACATTCCCAGCGGATGCAACACATATCGCCCGTATGGCACGTATGCCGAAAGCGCAAGTGCACTCAGAGCAACAAGCAGCGTCGCTATGCGGTGGCGCATCATCAGGTCGAAGCTGTAGTAACACATCACCCCGACGTAGAAGTAGGCCAGCTGCCCGAAAAACTGACGGCTGAGAATGTAATATGTTTCCGATCCCGTTATGGAGTACTGATACAGGAGGATCACCCTTATGGCGCAGCTCAGAAGAAATATTGCCGCGAACATCTTCATCGGCGATGTCCGCAGCTTGTAGATCAGCCAAACCACGATTGGGGGCGTGATATACAGACACCATTCCACTTTCATGGTCCACAGCGAGCCGTTGACCGCCGGCTGTGAAAGAGTGTCGAACACGCCCGGAAGCGTTGGCTGCAGAAAGTTGGCGAAGGCGAGGTTGCTGACAAGGTACCGCCAGAATTCGCCGGAACCGAAATACGCCCCCGGGCTCAGTGTCGATACCCCGGCGAGCACTATGGCGAAAAACAGCACAGTTATCCAGTAAGCCGGCAGAATCCGTCGTGCGCGCGAGATCAGGTAGGTTTTCACATCCTGTTTTCTCAGATAGGAGCCGTAGATCAGAAAGCCACTCAGGGCGAAAAAGCCCCCAACGCCCGTGTAGCTCGAAATCGGAAAGAAGAAATCACACCCCGTGAGAACCTTGAAGTGGGCGATAACGACACTAAATGCCAGAATGTAGCGCACAATGCCCATATTGTTGGGCGTCGGCACGGCGTATGGCACAGTGTAATTTTTCTCGTCCATTATATTATCAGGTGGGATTTTCAGTGTTGGCAGGCGCAAAGTTAATCATTCTCACGAAAACGGCTGTGAACATTTCCGCAATATGGCTGTTTCCGCCGTTTTTCGAGCTGGATGAGGCTGAACGTGTTTCGTTAGCGAATTTTAACATTGGGGGATGGTGCGGGAAATCAGGTGGTTGGGTGTGTTGCGGCGGAGAGGTACGAAAATTTCTTGCTGAAAAATTTGGATAGAACGGGAAGAATGTCTACCTTTGCACTCGCTTTTGAGCGGAGGCTCGGCGAAAG
>CAZKXM010000006.1:0-1888 GCA_964556785.1 uncultured Bacteroides sp.
ACGACCCCCTGATTAACAGTCAGGTGCTCTAACCAACTGAGCTACTGAAGCAGAAACAACATGCCCCTCCGGGCAATTGCGATGCAAAATTACACTATCCTAACGACATATGCAACCGAAAGCAAAAATTTTTTTGAAAAAAGTTTCGTGGCAGGGCTTTGTGTCAGGCTGTGGGAAGGGGGTCGAGGTTCAGGACGGTGTTGAGGATATCAACTGCCTCCTCCACAGTGTCGACATGGGCGATGGCAAATGAGTTTTTGCCGGCTTTGGTGCGCATCTTCACCCGCGCAGTGTGTTTCTGCAGGTAAGCGAGCAGGCGTCCGAACATGGGCGAGTTATAGTAAGCGCGGTTAGTTTCGTCGACAAAGTAGATGTACATCGTGCCCTGTTTGAGCGAGAGCTTTTCGATGCCGAGCTGGCGGGCCAGACGTCTCAGGCGGGGCACGCGGAGCAACTCGGCGGTGACTGACGGGATTTTGCCGAAACGGTCGATGAGGCGGTTGCGGAACTCAACAAGGTCGATCTCGCGCTCGATCGAGTCGAGCTCCTGATAAAGGGCCACGCGCTCGCTGTCGCGGGGAACGTAGGTTGGCGGAAGCAGGAGCTCCATGTCGCTTTCAATCACGCAGTCGGCAACAAACTCTGTGGCTTCGCCGTCAGGATTGCGGTCGGTCGCTGCCTCTTCGAGGTCGCCGAATTCTTCGGTGCGCAGCTCGGTGACGGCCTCTTTAAGGATTTTCTGATAGGTTTCATATCCGAGGTCGGCGATAAATCCGCTTTGCTCGGCTCCGAGCAGATTGCCGGCTCCGCGGATGTCGAGATCCTGCATGGCTATGTGGATGCCGCTGCCGAGATCGCTGAAGCTTTCAATGGCCTGCAGGCGCCGCCGCGCCACGGGGGAGAGGGGAATGTGGGGAGGCACCATGAGGTAGCAGAACGCCTTGCGTGAACTGCGGCCCACACGCCCGCGGAGCTGATGGAGCTCGCTCAGGCCGAAATTCTGGGCGTTGTTGACAATCATGGTGTTGACGTTGGGCATGTCGATACCGCTCTCGATGATGGTTGTCGCGATAAGGATGTCGTAGTCGTGGGCCGCGAAGTCAACAATTGTCTTTTCGAGCTTTTCGGGAGGCATCTTGCCATGACCCACGGCTATGCGGGCATCGGGAACGAGCCGTCGCACCATCGCTTCGAGCTCGGCGAGCCCTTCAATGCGGTTGTTGACGATAAACACCTGGCCGTTGCGCGACAGCTCGAAATTGATTGCTTCGGCAAGGAGATCGTCGGTGAGGGTGTTGACCGACGTGATGATGGGGTGACGGTTGGCCGGAGGAGTGGTGATGGCCGATAGGTCGCGCGCGCCCATGAGCGAGAACTGGAGAGTTCGCGGAATGGGGGTTGCCGACATCGTGAGGGTGTCGACATTGGTTTTGAGCTGCTTGAGCTTCTCCTTTACGGCCACGCCAAACTTCTGCTCTTCGTCGACAACGAGCAGGCCCAGGTCCTTGAACTTAACTTGCTTACCGATTAGCTTGTGGGTGCCGATAAGGATGTCGATCTTGCCCGCTTCGAGATCGGCAAGAATCTCCTTTGTCTGTTTCGGTGTGCGGGCGCGGGAGAGATAGTCGATCCTGACGGGAAAGTCTTTCAGGCGCGACGAGAATGTGCGGAAATGCTGATGGGCGAGCACCGTAGTCGGGACAAGGACGGCGGTCTGCTTGCCGTCGACAGCGGCCTTGAATGCAGCTCTGACGGCTACTTCGGTCTTGCCGAAGCCCACATCGCCGCAGATTAGCCGGTCCATGGGGCGCTCGCTCTCCATGTCGGCCTTGACCTCGCGTGTGGCCTTGAGCTGATCGGGGGTGTCCTCGTAGATAAACGATGCTTC